>JAZUMX010000652.1:0-6338 GCA_045603865.1 Thermoguttaceae bacterium | reverse complement strand
CGTTCCAGTTTGCCGAGGCGGAAATTCTTCCTGTTACGCTCAGGACGGGCGCCAACGGACTTTCGGACAACGAAACGTATAATCCCGTTACAGGCGCATACAGTTTTGCTTCGTCGTTCAACAAAACCGGTGGTTCCTGCTCTCCGGCTCTGCAGAGCTGGACGGCGAGTTTCAACACCTGCCGATGGTGTTTCGGCGGTCATTCGGAAGTCGTCTATAAGTTCAACTCGCCCAGCAGCGACACGTTCAAAGACATTCAGCTGGAAATGAGCAGCGAGTATTACCTTCGCGGAAAACTGGTCGCTCAGTATTCGGTTGACGGCGAGAACTGGCAGCCGCTTGCGGAACTGACGCAGACCGGGACAGCCAACGGCGCCGCGGACAAGCTCGACGCCAAAAGCGTCTGGATTCGATTTGCTACAGAGGAATTTAACGGAAGCGCCAATTTGCAGCTTCATCGATTCCGTTTTACCGCCAACACAAAAAGCGGGAACGTCCAATCGAATCAGCCGTCCAGTATAGACATCGTCGGTACGACGCATTTTTGGGAACTCGTTTCCGGAGATGGCGGCTATCCGGAGGATTTTCAGTACATTCTTCCCCAAGACAAGCCGGGAGAGCAAGTATACGACGTAACGCTCAACTGGAAAGACGCGTCCGGAGCCGACAAGACGAGCGTTCTGCGCTGTTCGTATTACGTCCCGGATTTCTATCGCGAAGATTACGGCTGGCGGCTCAACGCTGACGTTAGCGCCCCGATCTGGTGGGCGGACGCGATGCACAAAATCCCGCTGACTCGAAAAGCGCCCAAGGCGTCAAACGCTCCAGAATCCAAAGGGATTTCCCTTTCCGCCGCCGGAAACGATTACGAGTCCGCGCAGCTGGTCGTTCGTCCTGACGTTGAAACGAAAATCTCAGCCAAGGTAACAGGCGACTTGAAATCCGCCGACGTCGCAACCATTCCTGCGTCCAACGTCGAACTGAGAAGCGTCTACTATCATTACGTATCGCACCCGACGGACTCAACAGGGGTTCGGGATTTCTGGCCGGACGCCTTGCCGCCGCTGCCGGAAGAACTTACCGCCAATGCGGGGAAGAACTGTCCCATTTGGATTACCGTCTACGTTCCAGCAGGAACGCCGGCGGGAACGTACCAGACAACCGTTACCTTGAAACTGACCGCCAACGGGAAGACGCAGACGGCGAACGTCCCTGTTACGCTTCGCGTCTGGGGCTTTGATATTCCCAAGTTCAACACACTTGAAACGGCGTTCGGGTTCAACTGGAACTACGCCTGGAAATACCACGGCGTTAAAACGGAAGCCGATAAACGCATTATTCTGGACAAGTATTATAAGCTCTTGGGTCGATACAGAATCAGTCCGTACAATCCGGTTCCGCTGGATCCGTTCAAGGTGAAATTTGTCGTTGACAAAGACAACCCGAGCGCTTCTCATGCGGAAATGGATTTCACGGCGTTTGACGTTGCCTTTGCCAACGCGATTGAGAAATACAATTTCACCGGAATGCGTTTGCCAATTCAAGGCATGGGCGGCGGCACGTTCCAGCAACGTTGGGAACCGCAGTTGCTCGGATACAAAGAGGACACGCCGGAATATCAGGCGATGTTCAAAAGCCAGGTTGTCCAGTTGCAAAACCATCTCAAGGAAAAAGGCTGGCTCAACATGTTTTATACCTACTGGTTTGACGAGCCAGCTGAAAAGGACTACGAGTTCGTTCGCGACGGCATGAACCGAATCAAGCACTACGCACCGGAAATTCCCAATATGATTACGGAAGAGCCAGCGGCTGACGAAGCGGAAAAGGAAAACCTCGGCAGAATTGACGTCTGGTGCCCGGTAACGCCGAACTACAATCACGAATTGGCGCAGCCGCTGAAAGACAAGGGCGCGCGATTCTGGACGTACGTTTGCTGCTGGCCGCACGCGCCGTACTGCACCGAGTTCATCGACCACGCCGCTGTCGAATTGAGAACGTGGCTGTGGCAAACCTGGAAATACGATATCACCGGCGTTCTCGTCTGGCAGACAAACTACTGGACGTCTAACTCGGCGTTCCCGGATCCGAACGCGCCGCAAAACCCGTACCTTGCCCCGATGAGTTACGTTACCGACGGCGCGCTTCCGCCTGGAACGAAACGCTTCTGGGGCAACGGCGACGGTCGATTCCTCTATCCGCCGCTGTCGTGCCAGACGCCCAGTTCAGAACCGAACTTCGACGATCCGGTTCCGTCAATTCGAATTGAATCGCTCCGCGAAGGAATCGAGGATTTTGAGATGTTACAAATTCTCAAATCGAAACTCGCCGAAGCCAAAGATCTTGCGCCGGAAAAGCGCCAGAAATACGAATCGCTGCTGGAAGTTCCAGCGGAAATCACATCCAACTGGACGACGTTTAACTTCTCGCCTGACGCGATTTACCAGCGCCGAGCCGCTGTCGCCGAGGCGATTGAGGCGCTGAGCCGCTAGCTGTTAGTTCCTAGCTTCTAGCTTGGTGATTTTAGTTTCAGGCTTTAAAATTAACGCCGAGAACTACAAATGCACAAGCTCTTGGCTAAGAGCTAGCAGCTAGGAGCTTCCTTTTACCTTTTAACCACTTTACCCAACCATGAAACACCTCATTCCCTTTGCTTTACTAGCCATGACTCTTGTAACAACCTGTAATGCTGCGGAAGATTATTCGGCGTTAATCGCCAATTCCGAAGCGAGAGTTTATCAAGCTCCAGACGGCGCGAAACTGCCGTATCGTCTGTTCAAGCCGGACAACTACGATCCGAACAAGTCGTATCCGTTGATTATTTTCCTTCACGGAGCGGGCGAACGCGGCAACGACAACATCAAGCAGCTTTTCCATCCCCAGTTCCTGACGCTTATCAGCGGCGAGAATCGGGTAAAGAATCCCGCGTTCCTGATCGCTCCCCAATGTCCGGAAAGAAAACGCTGGTGCGAAACAAACTGGGGGGAAAGAACGACTCATACAACGCCCGTTACCCCGTCTGACAGCATGACCTGTCTGCTGGCGGTTGTCGACGAATTGAGAAAAGAATTCTCGCTTGACAAGTCCCGGTTGTACGTAACCGGGATGTCAATGGGCGGATACGGAACCTGCGATTTCGTTTGCCGACGCGGGGACGAGGTTGCCGCTTACGTCCCGCTGTGCGGCGGCGCAGACAACGAGAAAATCTGCCAGTTCAAAAACGCCAAAGGCTGGTTCTTCCACGGCGATCGCGATCCTGCCGTTCCGGTCGAACGCTCTCGCTCTGCCGTCGCCGCGCTTAAAGCCGCCGGCTGCGACGTCAAATATACAGAACTGCCCGGACGCGGCCACGCCATCTGGACGGAAGTCTACTACACGCCCGGTTTTGCCGAATGGCTCTTTGAACAGAAACTGAAATAAGGCCGCAAACCCCCATTTGCGTTTTTTGAGACAAACAAAAGTCGGCGGCGCCGCCACCGTATTAGCGACGTCGCCGACTTTTTCGTCTCCCATACCACAATTCAAATCGTCTGATTCGTTCTGAATGCAGACAGTTTAATAAACAGGTTTTTCTGTAATAATTGTCTGGTTTATGAATTTTCAAGGATTTCGTCTCGAAATAAGGCATTTTTTGACGTCGGTTTGAAAAAAAGGGAATTATATTTTCTGCCCCCCCTTGATGAAATATTGACGTTGGTTATAATACCTAAACTAAATATAATGTTACTGGCGAACGCTGGAAAGCTGTCAGGAAGTGAAATTATCTTCTTTTTGAGCTTGCGATTCGTCAAAGACGATAAACAATTAACATATAGGCGCAACCGTTTTTCCGGTTCGCCCGAACCAGGAGTAAAACGATGGCTAAAAGCAAGAAGAAGTCCGAACCCGTATTTCTCGCCTGTGAAGAATGCGGAACTTACAACTACGTCCTGCGCCGCAAGCCCGGCGGAGAAAAACTCAGTCTGAAGAAGTTCTGCCCGAAGTGCCGCAAGCACGTCAATCACAAGGAAAAGAAGAAATAAGTTCCTTTTTTTATCGAATTACAAAAACCGCATGACAGTTTGTCGCGCGGTTTTTTAATTTAATAGGATTGATGGTGAAACTCGGATTGTTTTTGAGTTAGAAATGAGGAGTGAGGAGTGAGGAGCGAGGACGAATCAAAGCGACCAACGGGAGCGGTTAATGGCAGACGCGCGGTAGCGCGGACTGGGAGCGGCGCCTCGCCGCTGCAGCGTAAATTTGATACAAACTGGCAGATTCCTTTACACGATTCCGGCGAAATCGAGCGGATGTCAAAACAGCTCAACATTCCCGGAGCTCTGGCGCAGATTTTGTGTTCCAGAAAAATGACTCCAGAACAGGGGCGTCGTTTTCTGGCGTCGTCTTTTTCTGAAGTCGAACCGCCAAGCGCTCTTTTCGGCTGCGAGAAGGCGGCGGAACTGATTCTTAAGGGAATTGAAAACAACGAATCGTTCGTTATTTACGGCGACTACGACGTCGACGGGATGTCCGCAACGGTTGTTCTGTACAGAATCATCACCGCTTTGGGTGGAGGCGGAAAAGTAAATTATTACATTCCCAGCCGGCACGACGATGGTTACGGACTGCACAATCATACTGTCGAGAACCTCGCTAAGCAGGGATACGATTGGCTAGTTACAGTCGACTGCGGCATTCGATCTCTGGAAGAAGTCGCGTTGGCAAACCGTCTGGGTCTGAAAACGATTGTTACGGACCATCATCCGCCCCTGGAATCCGGAGAACTGCCCCCTGCTCTGGCGGTCGTTCATCCGGCGATTCCTCTCAACGGAAAATGCACGCCGGAATTAAGCGGGTCCGCTGTTGCGTTCAAGCTGGCGTGGCAGCTGTGCTGCGAAAAAATGAAGAGCGCTAACGTTGGAGAACGACTGAGAAATATCCTTCTGGAACTGCTGGGCATTGCGACGCTGGGAATTGTTGCAGACGTCGTTCCTCTAACCGGCGACAACCGTATTCTTACCGCAAACGGTTTGAAACATTTGAGGAATCGCGCCCCGATTGGCGTCATGGCTCTTCTTCAGGGGTTAGGGCTGCACGAACAACCGTTAAGCGCCGAGAATATTTCCTATAAAATCGCGCCGACGCTCAACGCCGCCGGGCGAGTTGGCGACCCTAACAAGGCGGTCGAATTGCTTCTGACAATTCAGCCCTCGAAAGCGCAAAGCCTGGTATCTCAGCTGCTTGAATGGAATTTTAAACGTAAAAGTCTGGAACAGGAGATTTCTCGTCAGGCGGAAGAAATGGTTAAAGAGAAATACCTGTCCGAGGACGAAAATCCGTTTTTGGTTTTAGCGGGACAGGATTGGCACGAAGGCGTTCTGGGCATCGTTGCCTCCCGAATGGTCGAAAGGTTTCATCGTCCAACGATTATTCTTTCCATTCCTACCGATGATTCTGACAAGCCCTGCTCCGGCTCCGCCCGATCTGTCGAGGGCTTTGACGTCGCCGCCGCGCTGGCGCATTGTTCAGACATTCTGACGCGTCATGGCGGTCATAAAATGGCGGCAGGACTGTCAGTCAAGAAAAACGATATCGACGTCTTTCGTCAAAAAATCAACGAATATGCAAAAGAACATAAAGCGGAATTATCTACAGACGAACCCGAGTACGTCGACGCAGAAGTTCCGTTGTCCGCTTTGACGATGGAAACCCTTCTGGCGATGGAGGCAATGGAACCGTTTGGAAAAGAGAATCCGCGACCAACGTTCATGGCAACCAACGTTGGTCTTGCATGCGCTCCGCGGCAGTTAAGTTCCGGCGGAGTTCAGTTTGATTTCTACCAAAACGGCGAAACAGTTAAAGGCGTTGCGTTTCAACACCCATCTTGGGCAAGCGATTTCGTCAACACCGGCAGTCAGGCGTTTGACATCGTCTTTCAGCCCAGTATCAACCGCTTTGCCGGTCGAACAAGCGTTCAGCTTAGATTGATCGACTGGCAAAGCCGGGATTAGCGGCGAGGCGCCGCTCCCAGTCCGCGCTACCGCGCGAAATACCAATAACCGCTCCCGTTGGTCGCTTTGATCACCGGGATGCGAAATTCCTAATTCCGAATTCCTAATTCCGAATTAATTATCGCACCGTCCAATACGGCGTATCGCACGGATCTTTCCACAGGTCGAGCAGTTCGTCGTCCATCTTGGCAATAAACATCTGGAACCCGGCGGATTCCTGAACGGTAAGCATTTCTTCGCATTTGGCGTCTGCAATGACGATGCCTTTGGAATCCAGATACTTCTTCACGCCGTTGAGAACGATGAACATTTCCATGTGGGTCGTGGCGCCGGCACCGTTGATAATAACGA
>JAZUMX010000651.1:0-2646 GCA_045603865.1 Thermoguttaceae bacterium | reverse complement strand
AGACCAATCGGCTCGTCGTTGTAGAACATCATCTGCATGCCTTCGAGGGACTCGGTGATGTAGTTTTTGTCGTCGCCGACGTCTTCCGGGGTCAGGTCGTACATTTCGTAGGTTTCAGCGTCCATGAAATGCCACGCCGTCGGTTCGGAATAGCTGAACGTAACGTTGCGGCGTGTGAAGTCGGCTTCTTCGAGGTTGTCCGTTCCCTTGAAAGTGAAATCGACTTTGTTTTTGGTAACCAGGTTTCGAGCGCGGAACTTGTACAGGGTCGTTGCGCCGCGCGCAGACGGGGTTTGCACTGTAATGTTTTCGATCATGCACGGAGCGCCGTTGTAATTGAGAATCGTTCCTCGTTTGAAGTCTTTGGCTAACATGGTATTTGCGTGTAGTTTTTCGTGTAAATTGAGATAATCTGAACGCAAACCGACTTGCGTTCTTTATTAATAGTAGTATAGCGCTTTCTAAAGAAAATACAAGGAGCGGGTGGCGGCGAGGCGCAATTATCAATTAGCAATTTGCAATTAGCAATTACGCAAGGCGATCTTCGTTGTCTTTGAGCGGGGAGTAGAAAAAATCTATGCTCTTGTTATAATAATACTCGAAAGGAAACGAAGCTATGAAATATTATCGTTCTGAGTTATACGTGTTGTTCCTCCTGGTTTTGACGGCGTCGGCGCGGGGAGAAGAGCTCCCGACAGGGTCGGTTCCCGATTTGATGCGGGGTGTGTCGAAATCGGCTTGTTCGGAGACAAAAACTCGTCCTTTTCGCCCGTGCGGCTCGCGCCTTGACCGGGGCGTGGTTGCGATTCAGACCCCGCAGGGCGTTTTTACGTCGTGGCGGGCGTTGCCCAGCGACGCGGACGACGCGGTTTATACGCTCTTGCGGGTCGGGAAGCCGATTGCAGCTCAGGACTCTTCGACCGGATCGAATTATCTCGACCGGGACGGGACGAGCGATTCCGTCTATTCCGTAGAATATAAAGGCTCTGTCAGCCCGGCGGTTAAGGTCTGGAAAGACGGTTTTCTGACCCTGACGCTGGACTTGCCGGACAATCAAACGATGCCTGACGGGTCAACGTGTCAGTATCGTCCCAACGATATGAGCTGCGCCGATCTGGACGGAGACGGGCGGTATGAACTTATCGTCAAATGGGAACCGACCAACGCCCGCGACAACTCCCAAAACGGGTATACGGGCGCGACGTTTATCGACGCCTATACGCTGGAAGGGAAGAAGCTCTGGCGCATCGATTTGGGCGTCAATATTCGATCCGGGGCGCATTACTCGCCGTATCTGGTTTACGATTTCGACGGGGACGGCAAGGCGGAACTGATCTGTAAAACCGCCGACGGGACGGTCGACGGTCAGGGGCGCGTTATCGGCGACGCCAAAGCCGATTATCGAAACAAAGACGGTCGCGTTCTGGACGGTCCGGAGTTTCTAACCGTCTTTAACGGCGAGACCGGCGCGGCTGCCTGTACGATTGACTACCCTGCTCCGCGAACGGTTCGGAAACTGGATCGATTCGCCGCCGACGGCTGGGGCGATAACTACGGAAACCGCTGTGACAGATTCCTCGCCTGCGCCGCTTGTCTTGACGGGAAAAGAACTTCCGCCGTCTTTTGTCGCGGGTACTATTCCGCTGTGTACGTCATGGCTCTCGACTTCGACGGGAAGAACCTCAAACTGCGCTGGTTTCATAAGAGTGAAACGCCGGGCGAAGGGCTTTACGGAGAGGGGAATCACAACCTGGCTGTCGGCGACCTGGACGGCGACGGCAAAGACGAAATCGTCTACGGTTCCGCCGCTCTGGACGACAACGGAACGACGCTGTATCGAACCGGATTAGGACACGGCGACGCGCTGCATTTGTTTGCAAGTACAATGCCGCAAGATGACGAAGCCCCGCAGCCCGCTCCCGTTGAATCTTCTCGCAACTCGCAACTCGCAACTCGCGACTCACTCTACGTCTTTGACGTTCACGAAAGCAAAACTGCTCAGTACGGCATGGAAGTCCGGTCGGCGGAGGGGAAGATTCTCTGGGGCGTTCACGCTGGTTTTGACGTCGGGCGAGGCTTGGCGGCTGACGTCGACGCGGACAATCCCGGATACGAAGTCTGGTCGTACGCTGCGGACGGGTTGTGGTCGTTGGACGGCAAGAAGATTTCCGACCGCCGCCCGTCACAGAATTTCCGCATCTACTGGGACGGCGACCTTCAGGACGGGCTGTTAGACCGCGGCGCTATCGACTCCTGGAAAAACGGACGACTGGCGACGTTCTGGAAAATAAACCATTCGTCGACGATTAACGGAACCAAGTCCAATCCCAATCTGCAGGCGGACATCCTGGGCGACTGGCGGGAAGAAGTAATCCTGTACAACGCTGAAAATCCCGCTCAGATCAATATTTTTTCGACAACGATTCCAACGCCGTATCGCGTCAACTGCCTCATGACCGACCACGTCTACCGCATGTCAATCGTCTGGCAAAACGTCGGATACAATCAGCCCCCGCACCTGGGGAGGTACTTGCCGAAGATTGTTCGGGGAGGCAAAATTAGCAATTAGCAATGAGCAATTAGCAATTACGCTAAGTGTGACGCTTGCGCGGGGAGTGCGGCGCCCATAGGCGCCGCCTTGTCCAA
>JAZUMX010000650.1:0-1980 GCA_045603865.1 Thermoguttaceae bacterium | reverse complement strand
GACTTCTGCCGGCTCGATTTGAACGACCGTTAAAATCTGATGACAGGCGCTCACTTCGCCCAATTGACGATCAGAACTGATGCAAAGACGTTCGTATTCAGGAGATTCTTCCGAGGAAAGAACGTTGTCCAGATACTCCGCCGTAACGTTGGGGTCTAAATGAAGCCCTTTATCCAACACGTCTGGCGCGCCCAGTTCCGGACGCGTCATGACGGATTGAATTCGTTTGCAGAGGTTGTTTGCCGCTGCGTTTTCGTTAAGCATCGCTTCAAATTCTTCCGCGTCGCAAGGCGGCAGCAGATTGTCTATATACGCCAAAAGGGTGCGAAGTGTCAGTTTCATGTCAGTCGTGAAGGCTAAGTTCCATCAGAAACCGTTTAACAGCCAAAGACAACGTCGTCTTTAACCCCGCTTTATTATCGGGACAAAAGTTCGTTAAACCGTTTCCAATAGTATTAGTGTCGACTTCCGCTCCTTTTCGTACATTTTTTTTCAATTTTTAAAATATCATTTAAAACACGTAAAAGCAAGAAAATATGTATTTATTCTTCTGAACGCTGCGCTGCGCCTTTTTCGGTTATTAGATGGCACGCTGCGATTCATGCGCCTGGGCGTCGGAGTCCAGAGCGTCGTCGTTGGATGCGGATTCCTGCGCTGCGCGGATGGCGGTTTCGATTTGTTTGTCAAGCTCTTCCAAACTGTTTAAAATCGCGTCGTGCCGAGCGTCCAGTTCCATGAGCGTTTCGATTTCTTTGAATTTTTCGTTTTCCATGGTTATGATTCCTTATAGGGGAATGAGGTTAATAGTTTATGCTGCCGCTACTCGCCAAAAATCGGGTATTCGCGACGAATTTGGAGTTGATTTATCGGACCTTCCATGCGAATTCGCATGACGTTTTGGCTTACGCCGCGGAAAATGTCATGAACAACGGGAATGGCGTATTCGCCTTTCCCCACTTGCGTGTAGAAAGACAAATTGACCCGTTTGTTGAAGTCCATCTCGCCGCTGCCATACAAGCTGATGGCGTCGCCGCGGAAATTGAGCTTGCTGAAAAACAGTCGCCGCCCTGTTATTACGAACTCGGCTTCCGAGGCGCTGAAGGCGTTTCGGCTGGGTTCTTTGGCGCTGAGCAATTTAAGTATGGAAACGATGGCTGGAAGATGGTAAATATCCGCTTCTTCCAATTGGAAAGCGCCTTTTCCGCGCAACGAGTTTGTATCGCAGCTGTTTCCGCTCAAAACGAGTGAGGAATGGAATTTTCCCAACAGACGTTCTGATTGAGTAACCTCGCCGCATTGTTCCAGCCGGGCGTTTTGCAATGTCATATAGGCGCCAAATCGCGACTCGTCTCCTGAAATTGTTACGATGTTGGCTGAGAAATTCCCTCCAAACAATCTGGCGGTCAAGGGCTGCTGTTTGCCGTCAACGCCCGCGATCGGTTTTTGAAACGCGTTGGGAGTATTGGGATACAAGCTTTGTAAACCCGCCGGCGCGCCAGCTCCCAGGAAAAGCTGATTGTTGTTAATCTGATACGGTCCTGTAATGTTGGAAAACTGAATTTTGTTCCACAGCGCGCTTTCTATTGCCAGGAGCCCTTCGGAATAAAAATCGCCGTTGACCATGTATCCGGAAGTTGTAATGCCGCCGCAAATGCCGCGAAGTTCAATTCCCTTGTTAATCGACGCCTCTTGAACTCCGATTTCGCCATTCCATTGAGCCGATAACGGCGTTTGAATTTTACCGTTGTAATTCAAATCCACTTCGCCGCGATAATGCAGCGGTCCGGTCAGGTTTAAAGACGTCAGGTTTTTTCGCATGGATTCCGGAATCGCTTCGATTAAATCACGGTCTATTTTCAGGCGAACAATGGCGACTTTGGACAGCATTGCTTTCCAGCCAACGCCTGGAATAACCATGCCGTTGACTTGACAGCATAACAGAGTTTGATTGTGATATCCGGTGAAATCTTTAATGGTAAA
>JAZUMX010000649.1:0-4249 GCA_045603865.1 Thermoguttaceae bacterium | reverse complement strand
AGTTCCGGCGCGATCTGGACTTCAACCTTGGTTTGACGGGGCGCACCCGGGCCGAACCCGAACCAGCCCTTCTTTTGCGGAGCGGATTCGTCGATATGGAACTGAATCTTTTTCTGCTTGATCGGCGGCAGATAAGGAGCCGTCGCCCAGTGCGTCTTGGACGAGAACCAGCGATTCTCGGGCATTCGCATGTATTCGCCCATCTCGTTGTACTGGTTGAGATGATAGCGGTTTGTCAGTTCAAACGGAATCATCTGCGGCGTCTGCGAGATTTCGCCGACGACTTCCAGCAGCAGCGCGCCGGTGCGGCTGTTGCCGAAGTCGATAATCATGTGAACCTGTTTCGGCTCGCCGGAGGTTGCCGTTGCAGGACGAATTACGATCTGCGTTTCCGGAACGCCCTTAAGCGGGTTGCCGGTAACGTCCAGCAGACCGCGAAGTTCGACCGGATAGTCGCCCGTCAAAGCGGACGCGTCGCAGAAATAGCCGATTTCCGGGTCGCCGCAAGTCGTGTCAATCGCGAAGAACAGCTTGGTGTTCTCTCCGGTTTGAATGATCTGCCATTGAATATACGGATATTCCTTGATGGAGCGGGGGTCTTCCGCTTCCGGTTTACCGGCGTTGATGTTGCATACTGTTCTTTGCCAGCCGTTGCCAACCTGCTGAACGTTGTATCGGGAACCGCCTTTAAGCGGAACGCATACCAGCTGAACCCCTGTGTTTGCAAATAAAATGTGCATGATAAAAAACTAAAAAAGTATTTGTGATTTAATGTATTCTACGATAATTACGAACCCGTGACAAGCCGATTAGTATCGACCTTCAAACGGCGCCAAAATGTCCCACAGTTCGGAGTTTCCCGGCGGAATCTGGACGTGGTCGCCCGCGCCAGCCGCCAGAGCCTGCGGAACGCGTTCCACCCAGCGTTTGGTAAACGACGCGGCAAGACCGTAGTCGGCGTAGGCTTCCAACGGCTTGATAAACGAGTCGTCTTCATGAACTTCGTCGCCGTCAACGATCAGCTGCTGACCTTTAATTGCCGCCCAGGACGGACCGGGGTTCATAATGTAGTCGTTCATAATAATCTGAGTGTACTTGCGTCGAGCGCGGCGTCGAGCGGATTCGTCGCGCGTCTTGAGGTGGATTACCGGGTCGAGCTGGTCAATTAGCGCTGTAATGCACTTTTCGCAAGTGAGGTAATCCTGCAAGTAGCGGACGAACGTGCCCATGTCTTCCGGGTCGAGCCATTCGAATTCGTCGAACTTGTGCGTTTTGATGTACTCGTTGTAACGACGCGGAACTTCTTTCTTTGCCCAGTCTGACAGATACGCGCGAAGCGTGTCGGGCAGCGGGTCTCCGTGACGCTTGGATTTGATTTCGGCGCAGTCCGCCAGCATCGCTTCCGCTCCGTCCTGCAGAGTCAGAATATTTTGCAGAGCGTAGATTTTGTCGTACGCGCATTGCGGGTCTTCCGTCAGCCAGTTGACCATCTTGTTGCCCGCCTTGATTCGCTTTTCGCGGTCGACGTTGGCGTCCGGGTCTACGTACCAGGCGCGCGACAGCTGAAGGATTTCCGCGCGGAGACGGTTGATTTCCTGCTGCAGCTGGTTTTGCTTGTCTGTAGAGCTTGTAACAAGATGAATGCCGGCGGCGATAAGGGACTGCCCGCCGTCGCCGTCTGTCATGGCGATATCCCAGCGGTGTTCCTTGTCACGAACGTATCGGGCGACGGCGTCTGACGCCATAAAGGCTTCTTTCGCCTTTTCCCATTTGATCGGGTCGTTCTTCTGACGCATCGCCTCGTTCGTGTCCCACGTTCCGGGATAACGAATCGGGTACGCGTTGGTAAACGGTTTGCCTTTTCCGCCGAAGTCGTTGAAGACGTCGTCCAGAGCGTCCGCCAGCTGACCGAGTCGAGCTTCGTACAACGACTTGTCAGCGTAAATTTCACGGTTGCGGAATTCGTCGTCAATACCCGTCATACCGACAAACAGAGCCGGGGTGTCGTCTGTAACGCCGCGAGGCCAAATTCTGTCCCCGTAACGGGTGCGACCCCACTTGTTGATGTGGTCTTTCATCTGGTTGGAAACTTCGAGGTTGCCGCCGCGGGAAAGAAGCATCAACGTTTGAATCTGACGTTCTTCGGTGCATCGTTCAAACAGGTACGAAACTTTACCTCGTTTGACGATTTCCATCTGTTCTTCGACGGTGTCGGCAGAAGTTCGTTTACCGGCTTCCGTACCTTGACGTCCGGCGCGCATACCGGGAATGTCGAGGAAGTCCATGTTTTCAATAACCTGACGCCAGTCGTCGTTCAAGCGGTGCGGCAGAATCGGCAAAACGAGTTCCAACATGGCTGCCTGCATCGTTTCGAGGTCTTCTCGGCCGTTGCCGCTGCC
Organism: Thermoguttaceae bacterium; assembly: GCA_045603865.1. GTDB lineage: Bacteria > Planctomycetota > Planctomycetia > Pirellulales > Thermoguttaceae > RUG11551. The sequence continues at coordinate 1,850 of JAZUMX010000649.1, read as the reverse complement.
GGGGTTGTATTCCAGAACCATCCAGCCGGAACGATCCTTGAGCTGGAAGTCTGACCATTCGACGCGTTTCCAAACCTTGGACGTCGGACGATCGTGGAACTTGCTTCGCTGAGAGTCCAGCAGGAATCGAACGCCCGCCCAGTGCGTCAAAATGCACGGGTCGAGATCAGGGGAATACAGACGTTCCAGGAACGCGTTGATTCTGGTAAACAGACCCGTCATGGACGACCAGTTCCCCCAGAACAGGTTGGCGACAACCTGCGTGTAGCCTTCTTCCGAAAGCGGGTATCGGCTGAGAATGCTGTTAAGCGGCGCCGACTTGCACGGGAATCCGCGGCGGTCAATGCCGGTCATGTCCGAGAACGCGTCCATGATGTCCATACGCCATTTGCTGTCGACCTCTTTGCCGGGCGAAACTTTGGCGATTTGAGCAACCATGGTTTCCATGTTGTTTTCGTCCCAGATTTTGGAATCTTCAGCGCGGCATTCGCCGTGGAAGCCTCGCGCCAAAACGCGGAGCCATTCAGCGCGGGTCAACGCCTTGACCATAACGGGGAATTCCGGCGATGGGCCTTCCGCCATACGCTCTTTGGTAGTAAATCGGGTAACCAGAGCCGTCGCTTCGTTTGAACCGGACTGCGGGTTAAGGTCGGTATCGAACGACAGATCCTTGTAGTACGACGGTTCGCCCAGCGCCTCGTCTCGACCCAGCGGACTGTAATCGTGACTTTGAGGACGAAGAACGGCGCCCATAAAAAGACTCTTTCCTACCTGAGACGGTCCGTAAACGGCAGCCGCTACAGGAACTTTGGATGATGTAAAGATACTTCGCGCAAGGCGACGCAGCTGAAGAACCTGGAATTCGTCTCGTTCGGATATCGGAAGCATTTCCAATTTCGCACGATCTCTGTTAAATTCCGACAACCAATCGTAAACATCTGTGGTGAGGTTTAAGACCTCTTCCGCCTGTCGTTGCAGCAGACGGTCAGTTTCGTCAGGAAAACCCATAGTTGATAGTTTAAATAAAAAAGGAATAAGTGTGTTATTAAAACCTTGGATTTTGGTATTCTTAGCTCAAGCCCAGCGTCACCCAATTGTAGAAACTTAATATTTAGTATCTCTCTCAAAATAAGACCTTACTAAAATACCATTTCTTATTATACCTTGCGATTTTACAAAATACAAGGGGGCGGGGAATATTTTTAAAATTTTTTTGTGGAAAGATTGGAATGACAATAAAAACAGATAATTTTGGAGTGCGACGGCTTGCCATCGCTTTTAAAAGAAAGAAGTTGAGAAGTACCGTAAAAGTAGTTCGTGCCAGTAACGTTAGAACAATAATCGATATAAAACCGAAAAATTATTGTCCATTGCGTTATTGGCACGAATGATATTTATTCGTTATTCTCGTCGGGGCTGGTAATAAAAGCGACGGCAAGCCGTCGCACTCCACACATATCAATCGTCGGATTCTTCCTCAATCGGCGTAGTGGGAACGTCTTGACCGGGTTCGTCTGACGAGGATTCTTCCTTGTTTTTGAAATCGTCTGGCAGAGGGTACGCTTCCGGGAACGCAGATTGGATGTCGGTTTTGAACAGGCGCATAATCTCTTTTACAGCGGGGCGGGCGGCGATTTCGCTGATAAATTTGCTTTGAGCGCGGCGGCTTTCTTCCTTTGTTGGTCCGGGATTGGCGTCGGGCAGCAGCTTGAGTGCAATTGCGACGTTTTGCCCGAAATGTCGATTGACTGCGTTTTGCAGTTTGGTGAAATTCTCCGCGTTGTCCCAGCTCTTGTATCCGAAAGCGTGATCCCAATCGTAAGTAATTTCAATCGTATTGGGAGCGATCA
>JAZUMX010000648.1:0-7463 GCA_045603865.1 Thermoguttaceae bacterium | reverse complement strand
TGGCGTCAAACTTGCTTGCGATTTCCTGACGGGACATGCCCAAAATCGACCCGTTAAGGAAAATATTTTCCCTTCCGGTCAAGTCGCCATGGAAACCGGAACCAACTTCAATCAGAGCGCGCATGCGTCCGTTGACTTTGATAGTTCCCCGGTTTGGTTTGAGAATTTTTGAAAATATCTTCAACAGAGTGCTCTTTCCCGCGCCATTATGCCCGATTAAGGCAACAGACTCCCCTTCTTCAACTTTGAAATTGACGTCTTTGAGAGCCCAGAACTCGTTTTTTTGCAATTCTGTTTTGCGGGGACCTAAACCGACCATGCTTTTGAGCATAGCAGGAATAGCGTCGCGAAGCGAATTGTTGAACTCGCCGCGATTGAATTTCTTCCAAACGTGATTGACTTCTAAAGCGGTTCCCATATTGGCAAATACTATAAACCGGTTTAATAAAACATTTTAATATATTATAGTATACATTTCGGCTTTTTACAATTATTTTTATAATTGACTTTTGAATAACGCAAAAGAAATAATGCATTCCACCTATTTTTATCAATTTAACAATCTATAGAAAATTTTATGTCAAACAAAATTTGAGAACAGGAAGTCCTGTTTAAAACTGTTTTTCCAGAGCTAAAGATTCGTCATACGCAAGAGTTGTTTTGAAACTCGTTGGACATGGCGGAGACTATGGGCGCCGCACTACCCCGAGAGCGGCGCTTTGTGTAATTCCGAATTCCGCATTACGAATTACGAATTAATTCTCAGCTTCCCAAATAAGCAGTAATCGCGTTGGCGATGCGGTGGTAAATCTGCGGACGCTTTTCGTCGTCGCAGTTGAGGAGGGTGATGCGGAAACCTTTCAAGTCGGTCGCGAAACCGGAAAGCGGCGTAACGCAAATTCCCTCTGACCCGAGCAGGTAATAGACAAAGCGTTTGTCCGGGGATTTCCCTTTCGCCAGCTGTTCGACGCAGGCGCGGATTTCCGGGTTCTCAATCGGCAGGGTCTGTTTGTCGTTGAGTACGCCGTCTTCAAAGACAACGGAGAAATAGAACGCGCCCTGCGTTCGGTTGACAATCACGCCGGGGACGTTTTCGAAAATCTCGTAGACCTCGTTGGCGCGCTTTTCGAACATCTTCGCGCGGCGGCGAAGGTGAGCCGGATAGCGGGAATCGCCGACCACTTCCGGAATCGACATCTGCGGCAGCGTCGTCGAGCAGACTTCCAGCATCTTCGCATTGAAAATGCTCTGGATGTATTCTTTGAAGTCCGGGTTTTTGTCCTGGTTGAGAACTTCAATCCAGCCGCAGCGAGAGCCGGGCCACGGGTACTCTTTGCTGATGCCGCGCAGAGCGATGGCGGGCACGTCCTGAACGATTTCGGAAATGTGCAGCGTCCGCGCTCCGTTATAGCAGATGTGCGAGTAAATCTCGTCGACAATCATAAACAGCTTGTTGCGGCGGCAGATCTCGACGATGTCTTCCAGCGCTTCCCGCTTATAGACGACGCCGGTCGGGTTGTCCGGGTTGACCAGTCCAATGCCGGCGATCGACTTGTTGTACTTGACCTGCATGCGGATGTTCTCGATATCCGGCTGCCATTTGTTGTACGGGTCCAGACGGAACTGGACGTTGTCGTATCCCATTCTCATGCTTTCGTTGGAAGAATGGGTGGAATAAATCGGGTTGGGAAGCAACACTCTGGCGTTGCGATGAATGAGCTTGTAGACTTTGTCGACCGCGTCCGCCACGCCGTTAAAGCAGAGAATGTCGTTGGCGGTCGTCTGCGCTCCGCCGCGCTTGTTGATTTGTTCCGAAAGGAATTCCCGAGTCTGGAGAAGCCCGCGCGTGGGACAGTACGCCCAGGTTTTGCTGTTGAAAAGCAGATTCTGAACCTTCTCGACAATCCACGGCTCGATCGTTTCGCCCATCGCGACCGGGTCGCCGATGTTTTCCCATGTAATCTCAAGACCAAGCTCCTTGAGCTTGTTGGCGTCCTCAACAATTTGACGAATTTCGTATTCGAGGTATTTCGCGCCTTCGTGCAGAATCGGTAATCGCATGATAAATTCCTTACATCGAATTCCTTTGGGAAAATGACGTTGACGTCAACCCAGGCAACAGCCTAACCGTTTATATCCGGACTGGATACGGATACAAAAAAACCGCGTACTAAAACGCGGCGCATTGAATTGGTCAACAATCAAATTGACCCCGACGGGATTCGAACCCGTTTACCGGCCTTGAAAGGGCCGTGGCCTAACCGTTAGCCGACGGGGCCATAAGCTCTTGTAGAACTTAAGGGCTTTAACTCTGAACGGCTAAAGCGTTCGCGTTAAAGATGTGAGTATTAAACCATAAAACGCTGTTTTGTCAATGGGGCGGACGAAATATTTTTCTATTTTTTTTGAAACTGTTTAAATATTCGTCTCATACAATCGGAACAAACGCCGTCCGATAGCCGTAATCGCTCTGTCAAGGCGTATTTCTAGCGCCAATCCGGAAACGGACGCTTTATCACTGAGTTCACGTCTTCTTTTTGATGACCTTTTTGGCGATCGGCTTCGTTTTCGGCGCAGACGCTTCCGTTTTTGGCGGTTCCGAATCCATTTCGGCGTTGTCCAAATCTACTGACAGCGTATCCGTCGTGTTGACGCTCAGGGCATGAACAGACGCCTGACGTCGAATGGCGTCGTTGACTTCTTTTCTGTGAACTGTTACGTCGGACGGAGCGTTGACTCCAAGGCGAACTTTGTCGCCGCGCACGTCAACCACGACAACAATAATATTATCGTTGATGACAATGCTTTCGTTCTTTTTGCGGGATAATACTAACATTCCTTTTTCCCTCCCAAGGCGGGGATTCCATGCGGCGGCTGCCGATTATAACAGTCGCGCCGCGAAAGGTCGAAAAAATCGTTTCTTCGACTCGCATTCGGTTTGATACAGATTTTTTGGAAAATTCCGGACTCAAACCATATTAAAGTACTGGTCTTTTTATGTCTTTCGTGTAAAATCAGGGTTGGGATTTTAAGTTGCGAGTTGCGAGTGGCGAGTTGCGAGAGATTTTTATATAGGTTGCCCCTATAAATATTAAACCGCTAATTGGTTCTAGCAGAACGCCGTTGCGTCTGATTATATATTCTCGCTACTCGCAACTCGTTTCTCGCTACTGACTAACAATAGATTATATTTTTCAACTTGACGCAAGTATTTTTATTAAATTATCGATTTTATCCAAATTAAACAGCGTATAGCCGTTAAAATCGATACAATCGTTATAATCGTTACTTTATATCGAATAGCAATGTATTTTTGTGATACGCACGCGCACCTGAACGACGTCTCGATAATTAGTTTGCTGGACGAGCTTCTGCTCAACGCCCGCGCCGCTGGGGTGCAGAAGATCGTTATTCCTGCTACGGATAGAAAAACGTCCGAACAAATTATACGCCTGACGTCAACCCGCCCGGACGTCTTTTCCGCGGTCGGGATTCATCCCAACGATTCCGCCAAGGCGGCACCGGACGACTGGGATGAGGTTGTCGAGCTGACCCGAACGGAGCTTGCCAACGGGAACGTCGGGAAGATCGTCGCCATCGGGGAGTCCGGCTTGGATAGGTACTGGGACGACGCCCCGATGGAAGTTCAGCTGGATTATCTCAACCGCCACTTGGACTTGGCGCGCGAGTTCAACCTGCCGATTATCCTGCACTGTCGGGAAGCGGAAGCCGATCTCATTCCCGCGTTGCAGGCGTATCGTCAGAAGACCGGCTGGATGAAAGGGATTCTACATTCCTTCTCGTCGGACGTCCACAATTTGGAACTCTATCTGGACTTGGGGCTATACGTCGGCTTTGGCGGCATGATAACCTACAAGCAAAAGAAATTCGACCCCGTCCGCGACGCTGCGTTCGTCGCCCCGCTGGATCGGATTCTCATCGAAACGGACTGTCCGTACTTAACGCCTTCTCCGATGAGAGGCAAAGTCGAATTCAACCAAAGCGCCTACGTCATCCATACCGCGCAAAAACTGGCGGAAATCAAAAAGACGACGCTGGAAGAAATCGCCAACGCGACAACGGAAAACGCCGTTCGACTGCTGAAAATATAGCGTTTAGGGTCAGAACGCAAGTGCAGGTCCGACGCCTAATTATAAATATACTTCCCAGTTACTTTTTTTCTTCGATTTCGTATAGATATTATATACGCAGTTTTAATTTAACGGAGAAAAATCATGCAATACAATTACGACTACTTTATCAGTTATGCTCACAAAGACAACAAGCTTCCAGACGGCAAACCCGGCTTCGTTAACGAGTTTGTAGAGAAGCTCAAGAATGGTTCAGAGGAACATAAGAAGATATTCGGCGGAGAAATAAGGGTCTTTTTCGACGAAACCGAAATTCCCGATATGTCGCACTGGGACAATGACATTCGGTCAAAACTCGCCACTTCGCGGTTCCTCATCGTGCTTTTGTCTCCGAATTATTTCAAGAGCGAGTACTGCGCCAAAGAGTTCGAATGGTGGATGAAGCATGAAATGCACCGCTGTACGCTCGGGGAAGGAACTGCGCCGATGATTATCAGTAATGTCGGCGTATTCGATCCTGCAATAACGCCGACTCCTGAAATTCCTAAAAACATACAGATTCGTTTTCCAAACTGGCTCAGTCAGATTCAGGCATACCAGTCCAAAAATTTTGACATGCACGACTTCCTCGTCGCGAAAATCGACAACGTGTTGAAAACTCTGCGCGACGAGGTCAAAAACAAAGTCCGGCATCAGGATATGGAAGACGACGTGCCGCGCGGGATCAATTATCCTTGCTATAATGAGAATTTTGTCGGACGTCGGGAAAAACTGTTATCCTTGCGTAAGTACATTATCTCCAAATCCGGCAAAGTAGTTTCCGCTATCACCGGTCTGGGCGGGTTCGGGAAAACCGAGTTGGCTCTTACTTACGGGCACGCCTTTGGATGGGATTACCAGATGGGGCGTTTCTTTAAGTCTTGCGAGAATTGCAGCTCAATTTACCATGCGATTCTGACCTGCGGCATTACGGAAATGTATGATTGGAAACTTAAAGGGAATAACAAAAAGAGACTTAAGGTTCTTTTTGAAAATCTGAAAGCAGAACAAGACAGAATCATTCTTCAGAACAAAAGACCAGAGACGCTCAAAGAAGAAGTCAATAATCTCAAGTCAGAAGCAGAGGAGCTTGAGAAAGAAGAGCAAAAGGAAGATGCAGAGAAACTCAGGGCAAAAGCCCAAAAACTTGAGATAGAAGCCGATAAGTTAATCGCAGCAAAAAGCAAGGTTCTCCCGAAAGAGGGCGCGCATCTTCTTCTCATCCTCGACAACGTAACTAATCCGGATTTGATTTCACAGTTGCTTAAACTTGATCTTCCCGACTATTTCCATGTAATCATTACGATGCGTGAGAAGGCAACCAAGTTAACGGGCGTTCACTGGGAATCGGTTGAACGTCTGAGCGAGGACGAGTCTGTTGAACTGCTACGCAACCTTCGACCGTTCGGGAAAGACCCGAAGGAGGCAGAAGCGGCGCGAAAAATCGCAAAGCTGTTGGCAGGGTTCACACTGACCGTGGAACTTACAGGGTCGTATTTAGCCAGCAATATCGACGTTTCCGAAATAACGTACCAGTCACAATATAAGCAGCTCGTCAATGATCTCGAAAATACGTTCCAAAAGATGGTGGACGAAATCGGCGACCTGACGCGACACCCGGCCGAAACGATGACAGCGGTATTAAAATCGACTCTTGAGGCTGTCTCGTCTAATACGCGAAAAGCTTTTGAATTTGCGTCCTTTATGGCTTCTGACGCGGTAGCTTTGACCTGGCTCCCGGAACTTTGCGGTCTGAATGAAGACGAAGGAGTAACAGTCCTCAAGGAACTGACAAGGTACAGTCTTCTAACTCCTTTGGAAAACGAACGAAATATCGCCCGTATGCATCGGCTTGTGGCGGACGCAATACATCGTAAAATCTCGGATGAATTCTCGGATGAAACTGTAAGTGAAATAATTAATGCAATCTGGGAAAAATGTCATATATTACTTCAAAAGGATATGGACTTCTGGTATACATCCGAAAATTCCTGGAACATCATACCAATTTATGAATTCCTATTGATAATCACAAATTTGTCTACGGAATATCCCGAGGATGAAATTGATGAAAACGTTGTATGGTCGCTTAATACTTCCGGGACATTGCTTAAAACTCTTGGAAAAATGAACGAAGCAAAAGAAGTTTTCCAATGCTTGTTAGATTTTAGTAAAAGTCGAGCCAATTCATTCCCATCGAATATAAAAATCCAGATGAATTTGAGCGCTTCATATGGAAATCTTGGCGATTTAGAAACGCTCGCAGGAAACATAGTCGATGCGCGGACTTGGTACAATAAAGCGCTGGATATAAACAAACGGCTTGTCGAAATGAACCCGGAAGACGCCAAAGCGCAGAGTGCGTTGAGTAAATTGTTTGCTCAGTTTGGTCAATTAGAGATAATCGCTGGACACCTAACCAAGTCACGGGAGTTCTTCAAAAATGCCGTAGAAATTGCTCAACAACTTGCCAATCAGTTTTCTGAGGATCAGTCGCCCGAAAATATTCAAACGCTGAAAGAATTGAGCTATTGGTACACAAAGCTTGCATACGCTACTGGCAACGCAGCCGAACGTCAGAAATGGATTGAGGCTGCTCTGGATAACTGGAAAAAGCTTTCTAAAATGAAGCCGAAGGACATTGTAATTCAGCAAGGTTTGAGTCTTGCGTACTCACAGTTTGGCTTGTATGAGAAAGCTAGCGGAAACAAAGACTCTGCGCGTGAAAATTACAAAAATGCACTGGCAATAATCAAGCGACTGAACGAACAAATGCCCAAAAACGTTGATATTCTGGAACAATTGTGCGGACTGTACTTGAACCTTAGCAGATTGGAAGACTCTGCAGAAAATACAGCAGATGCTTTGAAATGGAGTGAGAAAGCTCTTGCTATTAACAAACGACTTGTAAAAATAATACCGGATAATGTTCCGACTCAGCTTGGTACGATTGCTTGTTATACATTAATTGGGGATTTGGAACAAGACTCTAACAAAGTTGCCGCACATAAAAGGTACAAGAAAGCTCTGAAAACAATCAAAATTCTCTCCGACAAAATGAAGAAAAACGAACAGGTTCAGTGGTGGTTGAGTATTTTGTGCAAGAGATTTGGCGATTTGGAGTTTGGCGCTGAAAACAAAACTGACGCGCGAAAATGGTATGAGAAATCCGAGAAAATCTGCCAGCAAATATCTGAAAAAATGTTAGATGATCTTAATTATCAGCTGCATTTGATCGGAGTATACTTTAACCTTGGCAATTTGGAGTATTACGCAGGAAACAAATCGAAAGCGTGGGAGTGTTACCAGAAATTTGTGGAAATCTTATGGTAT
>JAZUMX010000647.1:0-4047 GCA_045603865.1 Thermoguttaceae bacterium | reverse complement strand
GTAAAACAAGCCATAGAGTTTTACAACACGCAACGCCCGCACCAGAGCCTTTCGTATCGAACGCCCTCGGAAGTATATGAAGAAAGTAGAAATCAGCCAGACGCATTATCCCTCAGTGTGTAGCTAGGGGCGTCGGAACGGCATTTATTTTAGCTAGCCTTGGCTACCTAAAATAAATCGAAACAATAACAAAAGGTTTTTGGGTCAACTTTTTTTCAGGACGACACAAATAATTGATAATTGCTAATTGACAATTGCTAATTTACATTCACCCTCCTTACTCCAAACAACCTACTACCATCATGCGTCATTTTATCAACCTGAGCGACTACACCGGAGAAGAACTGCTGAACATTCTGGACTTGGCTGACGACCTGAAAGCCCGGCTCAAGCGCGGGATTCGGGAACCGTTGTTTCCCAGAAGAACCTTGGCGATGATTTTCGAAAAACAATCGCTTCGCACCCGCGTCAGTTTTGACTGCGCCATGACGCATTTGGGCGGGTCCGCCATGTACCTTTCCGGCGCTGAAATCGGTTTCGGTCAGCGCGAAACCTGGAAAGAGTTCGCCAGCGTTTTGAGCGAAATGGTCGATCTGGTTATGGTTCGCGCCAAACACCATCAGGACGTTGTCAGCCTGGCAAAGTACAGTTCCATTCCTGTTATTAACGGCTTGACGGACTTCTCTCACCCCTGCCAGGCGATGGCGGACATCATGACGTTCCGGGAACTGCTCAAGGAGAAAACCGGGTCTGCCAATCTGGTTGGCAAAACCCTGGCGTGGGTCGGAGACGGAAACAACGTCGCGTTCTCGCTGGCGGAAATTTGCGGTCTGATGGGAATTCGCTTTACCATGGGAACGCCGGACGGGTATCGGTTCACCCCGGAAATGACGGACTATCTTGCCCATCACGTTCCGAACCTCAACATGACGGTTTACGAAAACCCCGCCGACGCGGTTAAAGGCGCGTCTGTCGTCTATACGGACGTCTGGGTTTCGATGGGTCAGGAAGATCTCAAAGAGCAAAAGGAAAAGGATCTCCGCCCGTACCAGGTTAACGAAGAACTCATGGCGAACTGCCCGGACGCCTGGTTCATGCACTGCCTGCCGGCGCGTCACAATCTGGAAGTAACAGAAGGCGTTTTGGAATCCCCGCAATGCAAAATCTTCCAGCAGGCAGGCAACCGGCTACACGCGCAAAAAGCCATCCTCGCCGCCCTCATGCGCGAACAGGACGCCGACGGCTGGGCGAACTAGGTGCAATAGGCTTTTTACATCACAGCTTTAGCTGTGAGAAAATAATAATCTTAAAACCGCAGCCCACGCCTTCAGGCGTGGGTTTTTGTTGATAATTCCAGCCTGGCGGTTTTCCCGTCCCAGCAATTCCCAGAATCCTCCCAGCAATTCCCAGCAGTTTTATTAATAGACGCTGCGATTTCACGACGAGCATTTTTCTTTACCGCCATATTGTCTAACAGAAAATTTCCTCTTGCAAAAAATAACATCTAGCGCTATATTTTATTCAACAAATAATTGTTCCCTATGCGTTTTCTTTTATTCAAAGGAACTCGCGTGACTAAAAAGCGTCATTTGTCAGATATCGGAGAACGAAAAATGAAAACGTTTGTACAAGCTGTTGCTCTGTTGATTATCGCTGTTTTGTCAGTTGCGTTGTATGCCGACGAGTTGCCGTCTGACAATCCTTCCAGCGCTTTTGATGAACTTCCACCTGTTCCGGTGTTCGATACTACCGCCAGCGATTGGAATAACTGTTTGGAAAGTTTCGATTTTCGAGATTATCCCAACGCGCTCAAGCTGGTCAATTCGCTCATTGAGAAACATCCAGACAACTTGACGTTCCTGATTCGTCGCGCCCGTTGTTTGTCTGCAATGGGAAAAGCAGACGAAGCTCTCCGCATTTACGATAGCTTAGCTCAAAAATTCAAGGACAAAGACGAACAATCGGCTATTCTTTCAGAAAAAGCGGTTGTTTTGGTACAAATGCATAAAAATGAAGAAGCGCTAAAATTAATACGTTATGTAGATGATAGCAAACCTCTAAATTCTCATCGGTATATTACCTGCAAATCTATGGTTTTGATTGCAAATAAAGCCTATAACGACGCGATACCACTATTATTATGTTCGTTGGAACAAGGAGAAAGATTACAAACAGAGGATTATTGTAATAACGCTTTTTTATTAGTAGATAACTATTGTAAAATAGGACATTATGATATTGCTTTAAATATTTTAGATCAATTATTGGAACATTATCCAATGTATGGTCGTTTTTGGCTTGCACGTGCGGCATTATGTACTTTGTTCAACCGTGATAATGTGTTAAACATTTTGGAAAAAGCGGAAAAATGTAAAGATGCCCCTGCTATACAAGGGGATATACTTTTTTTAAAGGCTTATTATTACGCCTATATAGATATTAAATTACCACGCGCTATTGAATATGCACAACAACTAATGAATAAGAAGAGTCAAATTCAAGATTTTGGAAAAACATTGTTTTTATCAGAATTATATATATTAGCAAAACAGTATGATCAAGCTGCAATATTGATTAAAAAACTCGACAAATTAGCAAAATCTGATATGGCGCTGCACAGAACATTCTGGTGCAAAGCGAGGTTATACTGTTACATTGAAGATTTTGAAGCATTTAACGACTTGTACAAATCGTTTGAAAGAAATGATGGTGTACGTTTGTATGACAAAAATAACGAAGATGGTCAATTAGATTTTTCATTAAAAGTTTGCTTATTAGCTTGGCAACAAAAGAAGGATAATGAACTTGCACAACTAATGTACATGAGTTGTAAAAATAGTAAATTTCTTAAATTTGAGTTTCCTTTAACATTTCTCTTTTATACGGCAGATTGGGATAGACAGTTATTTTAAGAGCTGGCCGTACAAACGCTCATAGAGGAATAAACAGGTTCAAACGCTGCGCGATGAAAAGAGTAATACAAGATGGGATCAATTATTTGAAGAACTGTTTAGTCTCGAGATTCTCAGCAGACATTTTTCTGTTGCGGACTTACGTCCGCGATCCAGTAAGATTTTTGGCTGCGTCTTTGGTTATCAGCAGGTCAGAGCAACCAACGGGAGCGGTTTTTGGCAGGCGCGCGGCTGCGCGGACCGGCTCCCCGCCTACGGGGGCGGACGAAGACGCCCGCGAACCAGCGGGACAGAGTGGCTTTCCACGTTCAAAAGATTTTTGGAGGCTTCCGCTTTTCCTTGACGGCAAAGCCGTCAAGAAGGACTCCGGGGACGGAGTCCATCCGGGGGAGGTTTTCCGCTTCGTCATTTTGTTATGTACACTTCCAACGTTTTGGTTCGCCTTCGGCGAACTGCGTAATTCCGTTCGCTGCGCGAACTCCATTACCGCCTTTCATATCTTTGCGTTCTTTGCGGCTAAAAATTTTATGGGCGGCGCGCCCGCGCGTGAAATCCCTCTATTTCGCTCTTGACAAGATCGCTTAAATCGTCTACAATACTTTAGAGAAGATAGGACATTTATAACGATATGGGAATATTTTTTGATGTTTGGATTCAGGAAATTTCGATGTTGTTATAAATATAGGTTTTTGACGGCATACAATTAATATATATTAGCCGTCAGCTGTTAACAGACATTATTATATAGTTTTCCTCAGATTTACTGGAGACGCCTGTGCCTTACGACATTGTAGTTTGCGTTAAACAGGTTCCCGATACGGCTAACATTACCTCTGATGCAATGACGCCGGAAGGAACTGTCAATCGCAGCGCCTTGCCTGCGATTTTTAATCCTGAAGACCTTCACGCGCTGGAGACGGCGCTGGAAATCAAAGACCGATTCGGCGGAACGGTTACGTGCGTTACAATGGGGCTGCCGAAAGCGGCGAACGTTCTGCGCGAATGTTTGTATCGCGGCGCAGATCGCGTTATTCTGCTCACAGACCGCCGAGCAGCCGCGTCCGACACGCTGGCGACGAGTTACATTCTCTCCCAGGTCGTCAAGACGGTTGGCAAGTTCGACATCGTTCTGTGC
>JAZUMX010000646.1:0-9964 GCA_045603865.1 Thermoguttaceae bacterium | reverse complement strand
GAAACGCACCTTATAGAACTCGGCGCGGCCAGCGTTCCCGTTTTCTTCGCCAAGGCGGAATTCTTTGTCCCAATTGGGAATTCGAGCGACCGGCAATTCTTCGCCAGCGTGAATCGAGTCCGTTCGACCGGGGTAATGGATGTGTCCGTGCCCGTTGTGATGATCAGCCGTCGTCCAGTTTCGGCGAACAAACGTTTCCCCGCTGGGGTCGAATTCCACGTCTTCCCGAAGAACGACGAACTGCTGCCAGTTCTTTCCGATGTAATGCGCCTTGCCCAGCCGATTGACGCCCAACCGCGCGCGCCAGTAAAGGGACATGTACAGCCGCTCGTCTCCGTTTTGCAGAACCAGAACGCCGTCGTCGACGTCGGAAAAGACCGACTTAGCTAATTCGGAATGCGGAATTCGGAATTGGTTTTGGACGTACACGCGCCGCGGACGTAATCCCAGTAGTTTGGAACGTCCATCAAGGCGTAGCTGATTCGCAGACCCCAAATCCGGTTGAGCTTGTCCAGCTCGTCAAAAATCTGGTTGTCCGCCAGCGCCTGCGCCGTCGATTGCAGGGCGTTTTTATCGCGCGTGCAGAACGGAATCATCAGCGCGACGCCCTCTTTTCCCGTTCGAGCGCAGTACATGACCGGACCGGTCAGCTCGTTGTCACGCCAGCCAATTGAGCGTTCCAGACGCACAGCGCGATAGCCGTCGTTGTCAATCGACGGATATCGAAACCATTGCCGGGCGTTCGTCATTTTGACAAGCTGCTGACGAATCTTTTCGTCGCCGTCCAACATCCCGTCCGGACGCACGACAAGCTGACCGTCCGCGTCCCGCTTGCAGGTTGACAGGTAAATCCAACAGCCCCAGTCCAGGACCTCGCCGTACATCCCGACGTATCCCAGTTCCCTGGTCAGCCCCTGCCGGGTAATTTGATAGTACGATTCCCCCCGCGGCAGAGCCGGACCGGATTCTGTTTCCGACCCGCGCCACGGCTCAATTCCCATCGACTCGTACAGATACCGCAGCGTCTGCCGTTCCGGAAACGCCTTGCTCTTGTCGACCAGAATCAACGCCCGATTCATTCGGTGAAGATTCCAGTCGATTATCATGGACTGATTCGTATACCAGCGGCGATGTTGTGACAGATGAACCAGCGCCGCGTGAATCATGTCTCCCCACGCCTGACGACGCGTCAAAGAAGAATCCGCCAGCGGCTCGTCGAGACGCTTTTGGAATTCGGGCGAGTCCATCGTATAAATCGCCTCACACAGCGGCGCGACGCCAAACCAGTCGCCGTTGTACTGTCGCGGATCGTTCTCGACGAGCTTCGGATTCTCCTGCCACGCGCGATAAAAGGCGTCGATTCCGTCCACGACGCGGTCAATGCACTTCGGGTTATCGTAAACCGGCGACCATTTGATTCGATACCCGCGAGCGAGAAATTCGACGTCCTGCTGCGTGAGCGTTTTCCGCCCGTTCATGCACTGTTCCAGCTCAGCAGAAATGCGCTCTTTGACCCTGTTGACAACCTCTGCGCCCGGCGCCGGACGAACGACGTCTGGAACGCTCCGGAACTCAACCGTTTTCGGCTCGAATTTCGCCCCGAGATGTGTAAACGCCGCGTAAATCGGCAGCGAGTTCCCCTCGATGTTATGCTGAAACCGATCAAACGTCGGCGCGTACGTCCAGATTTGCCCGACGAGGCGAATCTCGAATTCCAGCTCCGTTTTCCCCTTTGTTACATTTTCCGGAATGACGGTTGAGATGTAATAGAACTGTCCCGGCGCGACAATCTCGTTTGTCCCGTGATGGAGAATGTCGTAATCGCCTATGTGCCGATACCCCAGCAGTTTCCCGTCGATGTACACGTACAGCTGATTGCGATTGAGGTCTTCGCCCCAAAACTGAACCGTGAGATAGTTGGTTTTGTCCGGATCGACTTTGAGGGTAAAGAACATCGAGCCGCCGTCCCACGCCTCCGACGCCGGCGCTTTAATCTGTCGGGGCGAATGTCCGAACTGCCCGGCGACGGTTTGCGTCTGCGCCTCCGGATCGTGGAATGCGTGCGACGATTCCGATTCTGTATTCCCAAACTCAATACAGTCCAACGTCTGAGCGTACAACGCCGAACAGAGCGTCAGGATAACGACTGTATACGCCAGCTGGCAAATGGATTTCATGGTTGTCTCCTTTTGATGGTTTAACGTCTTTTCTGTTATTATAACCGCTTTGAACCGTCGCGTCAAGGAAACAAGGATAGTAAAGCTGGTATTTGTTATTGTGTATTTTGCCTAAATTAACGCTGAGTGTATGAATAATTATTAAATTCGTAATATTTTTACAAAATCTTATCCAAATCCCTTGATATAAAAATGAATAGCAATAGAATATATCATATAAAGTTTATGAGAGTTTGTTTCTCCGAATTCCAGTATTTACTTTGACAATCAGTCAACCTCTGCACCTCGCAGACGTTCAATTTCACCTTATATACCAAAAACCGATACCATGTTATTCAACAGCATTTTCGGACGTAAAAACGCAACTTCTTCCACTTCTTCCAATGGCGTCAGGCTCAATAAGAAAAATCATAAATCTCGGCAGATGTTTATTGAACCGCTGGAATCCCGCGACCTGCTGACGGTTACGACCGGGTCAATCGATAACGAGACTTATAACGAAATTCGGGCGACGTACCCGGAATTCGAGCTTCCGGAACTTCAGGCTGACTTGAACGTCATGACCATCACGCCCAACGCTGCGTCTGGACAACTGTCTCTTGCCGACCTGAAATCCGCCATTTCAACGGCTGCGTCAACGCCTCAGGCAGACCTGATTATTGTCCAGACGTCTGCCGACGCCAACCGAATTACATATACCAGCAGCTCTAGTGAAGTGTCTATTGCTGTTGATTCCGCTCATTATGGAACCGTAACGATCATTGGCTGGGGCGAGGAAAAGTTCACGCTCGATGCTGACGAACGGTCTCGCATTATGAAAATTGAAGGCGAATCCTCCATCGTTAATCTGGGTGGGCTGATAATTCAAAACGGTTCTGTTGATGGATCTGGCGGCGGAATTTTCAATACTGGAACTTTAAGAGTTCATAATTGTATAATCACAGAAAACACCGCTTCCAGCTTTGATGAAAACTCCGCCTATGGGGGAGGTATTTATAATTTTGGCGTATTGACAATAGTCAATAGTACAGTTGCGAAAAATACCGCTGACAGTTCAGAATTCCTTTCCGGCTACGGCGGCGGTATTTACAGTAAAAGCGGTACAAGTACAATTGTCAATTGTACAATTACTGACAATTTAGCTGGCGATGGCAGCGGAATTTTTGGGACAGAGAGTCAATCTAACGGATCCTATATCGAAGGTAACGGTTTGGGCGGTGGAATTTATGCTTATGGCGGTACGATGAACATATACAATTCCATCATTGTTTCCAATAACGCTAACGACGAAAATGACATTTGTAAAAGAAAGAAAGCGGTAGTCAATGGATATAATAACCTGACGTCTTATGATGAATGGAATGCAAATGTAAACAATATTGATTATCAGGAGAATATCCCGCTTTTCGTTTCCAAAGAAATCGGTTATTATCATCTCCTTCCTGGTTCTCAAGCAATAAATCAAGGGAATAATCAGTACGGTTCCAATTACGGGCTTAATGCCTCGTCCACAGACTTGTCTGGCAATCCGCGAATTTCCAATTCAGTAATTGACCTTGGCGCTTACGAACTGGAAAACTTTGTATATTCCTCGGTTGTAACTACGCTTATTGACAGAATTGATCTTAATGACGGCAAATGGTCTTTGCGAGAAACTATCTGTTACGCTCCTGAGTATGTAACAATTACTTTTGCTGAAAATCTCGAAGGAACAATTAACTTAAAGTGGGGTCAGCTTTCTATTAGCAAAGGACTTGCTATTGAAGGTCAGGGACGCATTGCAATTAATGGCGGGCAGAAAAACCGTGTATTTTATGTAACTGGCGGTACAGACGAAGCCCCCGTTGTTCTTGATGGCTTGACGATTCAAAACGGAATCGCCCATGAGTACGGCGGTGGAATATACAATGAAGGCGCTCTGTCAATTGTCAACTGCAATATTTTAAACAATTCTGCCGGAGTCAGCGGCGGAGGAATTTACAATGAAGATTCTCTCCGGATAACAAACAGCGTCATTTCCGGTAATAATGTAACATACGAAAGCATTCCAGATGACGAACCAATTTTAATCTGCGGCGGTGGGGTTTTCAGTTCTAATTCGCTCACAATAACAAACAGCGCTATTTACGGCAATACCGTATCCTGCGAGGAAGAATACGATGATACTATAATCTGCGGCGGCGGCATTTTCAATGGAGGTTCTGCGACAATAACTAACAGCGCTATTGCACGAAATACCGCTTTAGGAACAGTTTCTTACGGGGGCGGAATTGATACAAGCGGCAGAACTAATCTTTACAATTCTATTATTGTTCTCAATACCGACAGTAACGATAAAGACATTACCACATCTCGACGCGGAGGTTTTTCCACTGGCGTTGTAACGGGGTTCAATAATTTGTCTTCCTATGACGGCTGGAATATGAACGATAACTTTGAATACGTTCAAACCAGTCCACTGTTTGTCAATGCCGATCTTCATGATTACAGTCTTGATACTGATTCGCAGGCTATTAATAGAGGCAATAACCAGTATGCATTGGCTGCGGGTCTTGATGAAACGTCAACGGACTTGTCTGGCGCTCCGCGTATTGCTAATTCAATTATCGATATTGGACCTTACGAATACCCGGACAATGGCGTCGAAGAACCGGAAGTTGACTATACCAAAGTTACCACGCTTTTGGACGTTGTCGATCCCGACGACGGCTTATGGTCTTTGCGCGAAGCGATAGAGTACGCTACAGGATATGTAGAAATTACTTTTGCGGAAGAACTGGAAGGAACAATCTTCTTGACGCAGGGTCAGATTGAGATCGACACAGCGCTTGCCATTGACGGCGACAACCGCATTGTTATTGACGCTCAGGAGAACAGCCGCGTCTTTAATATTGAAACGGGTTCTACTGAAAACCCCGTTGTTTTTAACGGACTTACAATTAAAAACGGCAAGGCGGACGTTGGCGGAGGCATTAATCTTGTCGGCAGCGCTCTGACAATCACTAATAGTACAATTGACAGCAATACAGCGTCTAATAATGCCGGCGGCATATACGTAAGGTCCAACAGCGTTCTTGTCATGACCGATACTGTACTGTCCAATAATTACGCCTCAGCAGGCGGCGGCGTTTATCAATTGAGCAGCTCGTCTACGATAACCGATTGCACGTTTACAGAAAACATGGCAGGCAGATATGGCGGCGCTTTTTATCAACATTCCGGCTCGGCAACATTAACCAATGTTGCCTTGTCAAATAATATTGCAGTCGAGTATGGCGGCGGTATTTATCTTTCTTCGTCTTCAACCGTAATAACAGGCTGTACAATTACCGACAACACCGCTAATTATGGCGGAGGCATATCAAGCGGCTCTCAAAATCTAACCATTAACAACAGTGAGATTTCAGGCAATATTGTTACCCGCAAAGGCGGCGGTCTTTACATAAATGACAAGGCAAACATTTCCAACTGCTCTATAACCAACAATGTAACATATACTGGGGACGGCGGTGGAATATACCTCAATCACAATGGAGAAGTAACGGTTTCATCTACAGAAATTTCCGGAAACCAATCCTATCAATACGGGGACGGAGGCGGAATATACTCTGCTGGAACGTTCTCTATTACAGACAGCTCCATTCTAAATAACAGCGTAACAAATTTTGGCGGGGCGGTTTATAATATCGGAGAATTCACCATTGAAAACAGCTCTATTTCCGGAAACAAAGCGCTTCAAGGCGGCGGCGTTTATAACGCCATTAATCCGGATTACAGACATTATTACGATGGTTTCTCTCACATTATGGTATTTACCGCGACAAATTGCACGATTTCTGGCAACGCAGCTTCAGACAAAGGCGGCGGAATTTACAATGAAGCGGAGACCGAATATCCCGGAACCGAAAACATTCCTCTTCCTGAAGTCAACTCAATCAATTGTACAATTACCGGGAATTCTGCAACGTCAGGCAGCGGCATTTACAATAATGCAGGAACGCTGTCGTTGGAGAACAGTATTGTCAGCCTGAACTATAACGACAATATTCAGGGAGACGTCTCTTTCGACGACAACAATCTCATTAACCACCCGGATCCCGGCTTTGTCGTTGGTCCAATTTTTGATTCTGAAGGCAATCTGACCAATGCCAACACTTTGGATTTGCATATTCGCGAAGGTTACGTTGCCGAAAACATTGGAAATGGCAATAATCAGGGCGGCGGTCAAAACGACCAGCCGGCTGAACCGATTGTATATTCCAATGTTGTCAATACTCGCAACGACAGCTTTGATCCATACGACGATGAATGGTCTTTAAGAGAAGCGGTGTATTATGCCGATGAATACGTTACAATTACTTTTGCAGACGGGCTTGAAGGCGAAATTGTCTTATCGAGAGGGCAGATTGTCATTGATAAACCTCTGGCAATTCAAGGCAATGGACGCATTATCATTGACGGCGCTAAAACGAATCAGATATTTTACATTGATGCCGGTACGCAAAGCTCTCCTGTTGTATTAGACAATCTTGTCATTCGAAACGGCAGCGCCAATATGGGCGCAGGAATCTATCAGATGGATGGTTACACCACGATTTCTGACTGCATTATTTCAGGCAATACTGCGTCTTCCAACGGAGGCGGCGTCTATGTCTATTCTGGAAATTTTTTCGTAAACAACTGCACATTCACTAATAACAGCGCATCATCTGGCGCTGGTATTTACCTGTTATACGTTACGTCAACGATAATCGGCAGCACGTTCTCGTCCAATACCGCTTCTAATTACGGCGGCGGGATTTACAACTATGCCGGGAGCGCTACGATAGTCAATAGCGCTGTTTATGGCAATTCTGCGACTCAAGGCGGTGGAATGTTCGAAGTTGGTACAAACAGTATTATTAATAGTACTTTCTCTGGCAACACAGCAACTCAGGGCGGCGCTTTTTACAATCTCGGCAAGCTGACGGTAAATAACAGCGTCATTTCCATGAATAAGGCGTCCTCTGGCGGCGGTATTTACAATAGCGCAAATCAGTCTGACACCGTCGACATTTACGATTCCATCATTAGTTTGAACTTCGCAAATGACGATTCAGTCAACGTGTATGGTCCTATTAATAAAAGCAATCCGTCTGAAGATCGAAGGAATTTGATTGGCAGTTATAATCCGGGATTTGTAGTTGTTCCATCGTTTGATTCTCAAGGCAGACTTGCCAATGTAAACAAGGTTGATTTACACTTGCGAAGCGATTCTGCTGCGATTAACCGAGGCAATAATACAGCCGCAGCCGGATTTGAAAAGGATCTTGCTGGCAATGCGCGTATTTTGGGAGATCGAGTTGACGTCGGCGCTTACGAATACCAGTTCAATCGAAACGACCAGCCGGTTGTTTATTCCTCTGTCGTCAATACGCTTAACGACAGTTTTAATCCCAATGACAACGAATGGTCGCTGCGAGAGGCGATATATTACGCTCCGGATAATGCTGAAATTACCTTTGCAGACAACCTGAAGGGAACCATTGTTTTGTCGTTAGGTCATTTGGCTATTGAAAAGCCTCTTTCCATTGACGGGGATGGGCAAATTACAATTGACGCCGATCGAAAGGGACGGTCATTCTATATCAATACGGGTTCTGCCAGCGCATCAGTCGCTCTTAATGGATTGACCATTCAGCACGGCATTACAGACCTTGGCGGCGGCATTTATCAGAGCGACTCTGTAACTACAGTAGACAACTGCACCATTATAGACAATATTGCCTCAACAAATGGCGGAGGATATCTGCTTGCCGGCGGATCTTTGTTAATGACAAACAGCGTCCTATCCGGGAATGCTGCTGGTTCCGGCGGCGCTGTATATCAGTCCGGCGGCGCGTTTACGATAACAAACTGCACGATTGCAGACAACGAGGCGTCTTCCAATGGCGGCGGACTGTTTGCGTCATCGCCTGCTTCAAGCAGCGTATATAACACGATTATTGTTCGCAATTCTGCGTCCAATGGAAATGATATAGCTCTTTCTGCCGGTTCATTAAACGCTCATAACAATATTTCATCCTATACGGGATGGAATATGACAGATAATCTTGTATATGCCCCCATCAGTCCGCTGTTTGTCAATGCTGATATTCGCGATTATCGCCTTGATTCCGGATCTCCGGCTATCAATAGGGGCAACTCCCAGTATGCATTGGCTTCGGGGCTTGACCAAACGTCAACAGATAGAAGCGGCGAGTCGCGGTTTATCGGCGAAAGCGTTGATATCGGAGCATACGAATCAACTGAGTTTAGCGCATCACAGTCTGATATCTATGCTGGCAGCGTCGATTTTTCCTGGAAACAGTACAAGAACGCCGTAAACGTTCGTCTGACCTGGGTTACAAATACATCCAGTTCGGTTTTGGGAACCTTTGGCTCCGTCGGGGCGTATACATGGGATACAACCCAGTTTGCTAACGGATATGGCGTTTTGAAGGCAGAGTATTTGGACGAAAACAGCAATGTTTTGTTGGCGTCCGCTTATGACGGACTGATTCTCAATAACGACAGCGTTGTTATTCATCGCGATAATATTTCTGAATCCGAGACCTGGACGGCTGATAAAGTGCATGTTCTTGTCAGGAGCGTATTTGTTGCCAATAACTCCAATTTAACCATTGCTCCAGACGCAGTTGTGAAATTCTGGAATAACTCTCACATTGACACAACTGCCGGTTCAACGCTTACCGTTCAAAATGACGTTATATTTACTCGTTTTGAGGACGATAGCGTTTTAGGCGACACCAACCTTGACGGCGTTCTTTCCAAGCCTGGCATTGGCGCGTTGTACACTGGCGGAGTTGGATCGAATAATATCGACAACTCCGTTGTTATGAAGTACGTTGTCATAAACGCAGAGGGCGAAATATCTTCTGATCTAACGTGGCAAAATGGATGTATATATCATGTTACAGGAAATGTAACAGTCAAAAGCGGCGCAACGCTGACCATTCTGCCGGGCGCAATTATCAAGTTTGATTCCGAAAAATCCCTGATTGTAGAATCAGGGGCAACGTTAGTTGCAGAAGGCGCTGCAAACCAGCCAATCGTGTTCACATCGATTAAAGACGACGATTTTGGCGGAGATAACAACAACGATGCCGATTACACCGCGCCCAATTACGGTGACTGGAACCAGATTCGTGTATCGGGTACAGCAAATCTCGATCATGTAATCATTCGTTATGCGGGCAGTAACACGTCTGGAATTAATGGCGCTCTGTTCGGAACGGACGGCTGCGTTGTTACTCTCAATAACAGCGTCGTGGAATTCTCCAGATTTGACGCCATGAGCGCCTCGGGCGGTACTTTTACCGTTGTCAACACCGTCGTCAGAGGCGGAAAATCGGCTTTGGTTAATTTCCAATCGCTGACATGCAAAGCCACTTTTGTCAACTGCACATTTGCCGATTCCGTTATGTTCATCAGATGCGGCTGGGGAAAAACCTCATTTGTCAACTGCATCGCTTCAGATTTCTCGTATAAATTTGTCAGTTCTTCCTGTACATCGACATTCAAGAACTGCGTATTCTGGAACTCAAAGGGAGTTGGAGAACAAAACTTTTATGTAGTCAATCAAAACAACAACATTTGGGCAAATCCGCTCTTCCGCAACCCATCTAAGGGAGATTACCACCTCATGGCGGGGTCGCCCTGCATTGACGCAGGAATTGCTGACAACGCTCCCGTAACCGATATTTCCGGCTCCGCTAGAGTGTCCGACCCGCATGTTGAAGGCGATG
>JAZUMX010000645.1:0-1720 GCA_045603865.1 Thermoguttaceae bacterium | reverse complement strand
GAACTGCGTCGGCTCCGCTCCGGCGTGGAAGAAAATCAGGATGTGCATGTTGGGTGGTTCGTCAACCTTGACTCGCGGCTCGGCGGAGGGCATGCACGTCAGCGAGTTGGACGGGTCGTTCCAGTCGAACGCTGCGCCGTTGCGTTTGTACCAGGCGACGTCCGGGAACCCGTTGGGCGTCGTCGGCTGACCGGTGAGAAAATGCCGGCGGCGCAGAGTCGGTTCGCGTTTTCTGAACTCTATCAAAGCGCGAACGAAATTGAACGTCTCGAGATTGTTGTGAGTCCGTTTCCAGTCAATCCAGGAAATGTCGTTGTCCTGACAGTAGGCGTTGTTGTTGCCCTGCTGAGTTCGTCGTCCTTCGTCGCCGGCGACAAACATCGGCGCGCCCTGAGACAGCAGCAGCGTCGCAAAGAAGTTTTTAATCTGACGGTTGCGGACGGCTTCGATCTGTTCGTTGTCCGTTGGGCCTTCCTGGCCGTAATTGTACGAGTTGTTGTTGTTTTCCCCGTCACAGTTACATTCGCCGTTGGCGTCGTTGTGCTTCCAGTTGTAGCTGACCAGGTCGTTGAGCGTAAAGCCGTCGTGCGACGTAATAAAGTTGATGCTGTGATACGGGTTTCTGCCGCTTGTCTGATACAGGTCGCTGGACCCGGACAAACGAGTGGCGAACGCGCCTGTCATGCCGGGATCGCCGCGCCAAAACCGGCGGACGTCGTCTCGATAGCGTCCGTTCCATTCCGCCCAGCGGGACGTGGAATTCGCCGGTCCGAAATGTCCAACCTGATACGCGCCTGCCGCGTCCCACGCCTCGGCAATGATTTTTGTATCCGCCAAAAGCGGGTCTTCGGAAATCTGTTCCAGCAGCGGGGCGTTGGACTGCATCGCGCCGTTTCTGTCACGGCTGAGAATGGACGCCAGGTCGAACCGAAACCCGTCGACGTGGTAGCTGTGAACCCAGTATCGCAGACAGTTAAATATCAGCTCGCGGCAGATCGGGTGGTTTCCGTTGAACGTGTTGCCACACCCGCTGAAGTTTCGGTAATACTGCTGTTCCGGTTCCAGCATATAATAAACGGGATTTTCCAAGCCCTTGAAACTCAGCGTCGGGCCTTTTTCGTTGCCCTCTGCCGTATGGTTAAACACGACGTCTAAAATGACTTCAATTCCCGCCTGATGCAGAGCCAAAACCATCTGCTTGAACTCTTTGACCTGCCCGCCGGGCGTCTTGTCCCAGGCGTACCCGCGATGGGGCGAGAAGAACGCCATCGTGTCGTATCCCCAGTAGTTTTTAATTCGCGGCTCCAAGCCGTCAGACCCGAGAATCGGGAACTCGTGAATGGGCATCAGTTCCACAGCGGTAATTCCCAGCTGTTTAAGATAAGGAACCATCTCGATGACGCCCTTGTACGTTCCCGGGTACTTGCAGCTTGACGTCGGAGACTGGGTAAACCCTTTGACGTGCATTTCGTAGATGATTGTATCGCATAAATCCCGACGCAGATGTCGGTCGCCCTTCCAGTCAAAAGAATCGTCGACCACGACGCACTTGGGCGGGCGAGAGATGCCGTCTGAATTGGATTGGAACGTTCCCGCCAGGGCTTTACAGAAGGGATCGATCAACCGACAGTTGGGATCGAACCGCAAGCCCTGATCCGGACAGAACGGACCGTCCGCCTGCAGATGGTAAGTCGGATCGTAGCCATGTCGTTCTGTGGGC
>JAZUMX010000644.1:0-2332 GCA_045603865.1 Thermoguttaceae bacterium | reverse complement strand
CATGGCTACGATCCGACTTCCATTTTCACGGTTGTTCCCGGCCGCGTTCGTTTTGACGATTTTATCGACGGCGAAACGTTCCGACGCGAAATTGTCAAAGACAACTCTGACGCTACTGGAAAGATCGTTAAGAAGGAGCGTATCGTTATTTTGGAACACCGCGGCGCTCATCACCCGCAAATCATCATCGAAGGTCCCAATGGCGAAACGTTGGACATGTATCCCATGCCCGACAAGAGCTATCTGGAAGTCAACGATGGAGACGACGTCCTCGCTGGTACGATTCTGGCTAAGACGCCTAAGAAGATGTCTGCCACAGAAGACATTACTGGAGGTTTGACTCGCGTTACCGAAATCTTCGAGGCGCGCGTTCCGAAAGAACCGGCTGTTATTGCCGACATTGACGGCGTTATCGAACTGCGCGGCAAGGGCAAAAACAAGCGCGGCGGAAAACGGGAAGTTATCATCGTTTCCGAAAAGCTTGAAGGCGAAACGTCAACGCACCTTATTCCGCACGGCAAGAACCTGCGCGTCCGAACGGGCGACCGCGTTTCCGCCGGCGACGCCTTGGTTGACGGTCCTCAAAACCCGCACGAAATTCTTCGCATTAAAAACGAAGAAGCCGTTCAGAAGTACCTGGTCAACGAAGTTCAGAAGGTTTATCGTTCGCAGGGCGTTACAATCAACGACAAGCACATCGAAGTCATCGTTTCCCAGATGCTTCGCAAAGTGCTTGTTATCAGCGGCGGCGATACGAAGCTGCTGGAAGGCGCTCTGATTGACAAGTTCGATTTCAAGTCTGCCAACGAGAAGCTCAAGAACAGCGTCAAGGTCAAGGATCCCGGCGCCAGCTCGTTCCAGATTGGAGAACTGGTTCCGAAAGCCAAATTTGAGCGCGAAAACGACGCGTTGGAAATGGAAGGCAAACAGATCGCCACATGGGAAGCCCCGACTCCGGCTCAAGCCAAGACGCAGCTGTTGGGAATTACCAAGGCGGCGGTTCAGAGCCATTCGTTCCTGTCCAGCGCTTCGTTCCAGGAAACGACCAAGGTTCTTACCGAAGCCGCTCTGGCTGGCAAGGTCGACAACCTCATCGGTCTGAAAGAGAACGTCATTCTCGGACACATGATTCCTGCTGGAACCGGATTCAAGCTGTATCAGAACGCGGAATTCGGCATTTCCAAAGAGGCGATGGAAGAAATGCGCCGCCGTCCGCAGCCGATCATGGAAGAGAATTACAACCTCATGAACGACGAGCCGGAACAGACCGTCGATTCCGACGAACTCGGTTCCAAGCTGGATTCGCTTTTTGGAGGAAACGCTCCGAAATCGGCTGACGACGATCTCGACATTCACGAAGAGATTGTCAACGACTTCGATTCCAACACCATGATTGAAGACGACCCCAACGCTGAATGATTTGGACTGTAGCTCAGCGGGCGCCGCGCTCGCTGTAACAACGTAATTTAAAACAGAAAACCGGGAGACGAAAGTTTCCCGGTTTTTTTGCGTTTAAACGATTGCAGCATTAACATTCGTTTAACATGCTGTTTTTTTACGACGTCTTGCTTTTATGACCGCGTTATCTGACAGCGTCAACAATGTTCAGAACCACGGCGATAAATGGAACAATGTATCCAAGTTGTCCCACGTACGGAATCAACACGTACGGAACCAGCGCCCCAAGTATAAGTACGAGCAAGAACCAAAAAATAGCTGACTGAACGCGGCCATTGATCAACTGTCCCAAGCCGGGAATAAAAAACGACGCGATTCCGCAAATCACTTTGTTTACTTGTTTAGCCATAATAAAATCCTTTTGTAAAGAACAAACAAACGATCAACTCTTTTGGTAATATACCACAAAAGAGATTATTTTGCAATCACAATTATTATGGGGAAATATTTGAAAATCCGGTCGTTCAGTTCCGTTTTCAATATCAAATTGATTGAAATTCCGTTATTTCTGTTGAAAAAATCTTTTCTTCCCCCCCTAGTTTTCTTTTGACAAAATCGTTATAATATATAGAAAATAGTCGAGTAATATGCAATAAAATTGCAGTTACGATACATTAAAAGCAGAGCGTTTCGACCTCAATACGGAGCGTTTTTTCTGTTCTGTTTGGACTCTTATTCCATCGAAAGGAACTCAACATGATTAGAAAACTTTTGTCGGTATTGGTTGTATTGGCTTTATGCGCCTGCGTATACGCTCAGGACGCTCCGAAACAGGAAGCCGCAAGCAAGCCCATTGCGGGCGGAATGGGCGGACGCGGTTCGTTTACTCCCACACCGTTTGTACGTCCGGAAACGATGCCGGAAGCAACCCCGG
>JAZUMX010000643.1:0-1644 GCA_045603865.1 Thermoguttaceae bacterium | reverse complement strand
CCGCCTTCAATTTCGCCCAGACGCATTTTCGGACCCGCCAGGTCCATCAAGACGGCAATCGGCGCGTCCGCTTCCTTCTCCGCCTGACGTATCAGCGCCAGCGTCGACGCGAACGACTCAATCTTTCCGTGAGCGGCGTTAATGCGAAAGACGTCAACTCCCGCGTGAATGAGTTCGACGAGTTTTTCTACCGACAAAATCGCCGGCCCGACAGTTGCGATAATTTTAGTTTGACTTGGACGAAGCATGGTACAATTCGTAATGCGTAATTCGGAATGTGGAATTATTAGTTGTGATAACAGGAAAACGCGCGAAGCGCATCATCTGGAACTGCGTAGCAGTTCAATATTTCTAGCCGTGGGTGAAACCCAGTTGATTATTATTCTTAATTGTATTAGATTATCTCTTTTCCGACAAGGGGGGAGGGTGAATATTTAGCGAGATTCGCATTCCGAATTATCCCTCCCCCTGTTGACGCATATATAATTTTTTGGTATACTTAAAAAAACATAAATTTTACAAGTCTTTGTTATGGAGAAAAAGAATACCACCATGAAAAACCAGCAAACACAGCTGAGTAGTCTGGAAGATGAAATTCCCCTGTCGGATGAAACGATAATTTCGCAGCTGAGACCGGGAGAAGTATTTGTTTCATATCGGCACTCTAACACCGATTTGGTAAAACCGATTGAAAGCGAACTGAAAAATCGGGGTATATCATACTTTATCGATCATGTTGGGGTCAAATATACCATGCAATACGCGGAAGTGCTTGCACGGGCGGTAAAAGCGTGTAAAGTCCTTCTGTTTGTTTGGACGCAAGACGCTGACGTTTCTCCTGAAATCCTTCGGGAAGTTACGATGGCGTTAGCTCTCAAAAAGAGAGTTCTGCCGTACAAGATTGGAACTTTCGATGTAACAGAGCACAACTCTTTGTTTTATCAGCTTTCCCCGATAAGCCGTTACGAAGTTAAATTACAAACGCCGGAAACGATTGCGGAACTTCTCAATCAGATTCAAGATGCGTTAACATCGAAAACGTTTCATCAGTACTCGTTTCCTCTTCCCGAACGATCAGAAGACGCGGATATTAAAAAACCGGTTATTGAGGATATTAAAATTACTTTCACCCCATCTCATATCGAACGTCAGCAACCGATTCAGTATGATTCAATTCAGCTGCCGTCGTTGCCGGAAGAGCTGGTTAATATTCAGGCGGATAATAAAGGTCGTGAATACGCAATCGCTCAATTAGGCGATTTTACGCACGAATCGTTGACGCAGGCAAACGCCGCTGTCGCACAGGCTCAAGCTCAGTTTGACGCCTGGTCTGAACGAAAAGAACAGCTTTGGAAAGATTTGTCGAAAGACGTTCAGCAATCTCTGGAAGAGACGATTTCAAACGATCCTGAATGTACGGAAGAGGATATAAAAGTTCCCATGGAGCACATGTCCAATCAGGAATGTTTCGACTTCCTGGAACGGTTTCAGTGTGGAAAGAAGTATGAGCAAGCCCGATTGGAACTGGAACGAGTTCAAAATGAACGTCAGGAAAAGTGCGGTAGCGTTATTAAAGAACTTCAACAAAGAATCATAAGCGCTAATGCAAAAGAGGAAGAAATCCGAGCCCTGTTCCTGGATGAA
>JAZUMX010000642.1:0-2753 GCA_045603865.1 Thermoguttaceae bacterium | reverse complement strand
ATGGACATGGACGTAGCTGAAAGGGAGATGAAAAAGCTCGGCGGAATTATCGATTCCATGACCAAAAAGGTACGCTCCAATCCAGATTTGATCGACAACAGCCGCAAAAAACGCATCGCCGCCGGCGCAGGCGTGGGCGTTAACGAAGTCAGCGAAATCTGCAAGCAGTTCGGCGCAATGGCGTCTATTATGAAAAAGATGTCTGGCTTGGGCATGGGCGGAAAAATGCAGGCGATGCAGGAACTGACGCGTCAGATGACGACCAATCCGCAAGCGCGTCTTGCCAAACAAAAGGGCAGCACTGGCAAACGACTCACCCCGGCGGAACGCGCCAAGCAAAGAAAAGAACTCGAACGAGAACTCAAGAGAAAGAGAAGAGCGGACAAATAATATAGGCTTCTCCGGTAACTGCATACCTGTGTAGTGAGAGCTTTTAGCTTCTAGCCTCTAGCTCCTGGCTTTTGTTGTTAGCCTCTGGTTTTAAAAACTATCAGTTAGAGCTTCAAATCCCCAAGCTAATAACTAGCGGCTAATAGCTAGCGGCTTCTCAGGTTCAGACTTGCCGAAAGAACCACCATAGAAAGATTCTGTTATGAAATTACTCCATATCGGCGACGTTGTCGGCAAACCAGGACGAACCATGCTTCAGCGCGGTCTGAAAGGGCTGCGTATTAAATACCAGCTGGATTTGATCTCTGTCAATTCAGAAAACGCTGCAGCTGGCACCGGTTTGACGCCTGAAACGTACAAGGAAATCGTTCAGGCGGGCGCCGACGTCTTGACGATGGGGGACCATATATATAAACGGAAAGAAATCATCCCGGTTCTGGAACAAAACGACAACATCGTCAAGCCCGCCAACTATCCGCCGGAAGCCCCAGGCAAGACTTACGCTCTGGTTGACCTCCCGCTCGGTCGCCGCGCTGCGGTTATCAGCTTGCAGGGTCGCGTTTTTATGAGTCCGGTGGACTGTCCGTTCCATGCGGCAGACAAAATTCTCAAGCTCTTGCCGCCGGACGTCAAAATTATTCTCGTTGATTTCCACGCGGAGGCGTCGAGCGACAAACAGCTCATGGGCCGATATCTTGACGGACGCGTTACCGCCGTTTTGGGGACGCATACCCACGTCGCCACCGCTGACGAGCAGATTTTCCCCGGCGGGACGGCGTTTCAGACCGACGTCGGCATGACCGGTCCTATGGAAAGCGTCATCGGGCGAAAAATCGACTGCGTCCGCGAAGCCGTCTACACGTTCAAGCCCACCAAATACGAAATCGCCTTAGGGAACCCTCAAATTCACGGAGCGATTGTCGAATTTGACCACATCACCGGAAAAGCGACGGCAATCGAACGCCTTGTCGTTTCCGAATCCGACTTGCCGGAACTGGAACGCCTTGCCGCGCAGGCGACGTATCGATAATTCGGAATTCGGAATGCGGAATTCGGAATTGGCTCTTCGCGGTTCTCTCAGATTACTCTTGCTACGTTCTCTATTTTATCTAATTGGGAAAACCGGAACTTTTTTCGAGAAAAATACTAGATATTGTGCAGTTTTATGTTGACAATGTCGAAATATTGTGGTATACTATAATCGTTATTGGAACGGATTCCAAAAGAACGAAAGCTGCGGCAGACGTTCTGGAGGTCAAATTCAGGTTCAAAGCCAGCCAGGGTAGAGCGGCGTTTGAACTATAAAATTTTTCCCATTTTTTAAGGAGATTGCAATGTCGGTTTGTGGTGAAAGATGTGAAGTCTGGTCTCGGGTTGTTGGTTATTTCCGCCCGGTTCACAGTTGGAATAAAGGTAAAAAAGAGGAATTCAAGGAACGTCGCACTTTTGAAGTTCAAAAGTCTGGCTGCAACTGCTGTGCAGAAAAGAAAGACGCTAAAGCCTCTTGCTAGAGTAACCGTCTTTTGAGCAATATTCCCCCCCCCGGTCGTATAAGAATAAACCTCGCGGATGAACAACGCGAGGTTTTTTGTTTGTTCTGCAGTATTATAAACTGGGAGGATTCTGGGAGAGCGCTGGGAAATTCCCGACTCTTCCCAGCAGTTCCCAGCCATTCCCAGAAGCTCCCAGAAGTTCCCAGTCTTATCGGGAGCGGCGCCTCGCCGCCGCTTGCGTAATTGCTAATTGAAAATTGCTAATTGCTAATTCATTCAACTCCTAACTCCTCACTCATTCCCCCATCGTGTTATACATTCGTCCACAGTTTCCTTAGCCCCCATTCAATGCTCATGAATTGAATAAACAGCAGCAGAATCCAGAACGAATCCCAGAGGGAGTGCGGCGATTCCGTCCGGATTTCCAGGGTCTTCGCCATCTGCGCCATCTTGCTCAGTTCGTCCGGAAGCTGGTCGGGAGCTAGCAGTTCCCCGGCGGTCAGAGCGGCAATCTGTTTGAGCGTTTCCGGGTCAGCGGCGGGATCGTCCAGTTCGACGTCCTGTTTGAACGCCTGAACGCGCCCCTGAACCATGCCGAGATTTTCGTCGTTTTGAACGGCGACGGCGGCGTACTGGTAGTCGCCCGGCAGATCGACGTCTTTGAAAACCGCCTCAATCTGGTCGCCGTTTTTCACGACGGGCACGGGGACTTTCTTGCCGTCCGGCTTTTTCACCAGAATCTTGAAGCATGACGGTTCCAGCGGCGTCCCGTCGGAGTCGAACGCGTTTGCTGTAAAGACAAACTCTCCGCCGCAGGGCACGCGCTGTTTATCGACTTTGATTTCAACGCGGGCGTCTTTGACCTTGTCT
>JAZUMX010000641.1:0-1929 GCA_045603865.1 Thermoguttaceae bacterium | reverse complement strand
GTTCCGTCAAACCGGTGGAACCGGAAACGACGGAAGAAAACGGTTAATCAGAACGCTTACTCCTTGTAAAGAATCATGTCAACAGCAATCATTACCGGCGCGTCGAGCGGACTCGGCCTCGCCTACGCCAGACAGTTGGTTAAAAAGAACGACGTCGTTGTGCTTTGCGCTCGAAACGAAGAACGCTTGGCGAAAGCGAAAGAAGAACTGCTTCAAATCGCGCCTAACGCTCAGATTGAAACGATGAGCGTTGACCTGTCAACCTTTGACGGAATCGACGCCTTGGCAAGCCGCGTCGCGTCCACTCCCGATTTGGAATGGATGATCAACAACGCTGGGTTCGGACTGGGCGGGCAAGTCTATCCAGACAACGACATCAAGCGTTCGACCGACATGCTTGTAACGCACTGCGCCGCCGTCGAGCGTCTGTCGTACGAGGCGGCAAAGGTCATGAAAGCCAACGGGCGAGGGTATATTCTCAACACGTCGTCCGTCGGCGCCTTTTTCGTTGGAAAGGGCTGCGTTGATTACGCCGCGACCAAAGCGTACGTCGTCTCGTTTACCCGCGGCTTGGCTTGCGACCTGAAAGGAACCGGCGTTCGAGCGGTTGTCTTGTGTCCCGGATTTGTCAGAACGGGATTCCATTCCACGCCGGAAATGCTGGTTGACAAAGACCTCTACGGAAAGATTCCCAACTGGCTCTGGATGGACGCCGACTGGGTCGTAAAGAAAGCGATTCGCTGCGCCGAACGCGGTTCGACCGTTATGCTTGTCCCATCGCTGAAATACAAAATCGCCGTCTTTTTCCTCAGACGATTGTGGGTGTAATGAGAAGGAGAACAAAATGAAAAAACGCAGCGTCAAAGTTTTTACAATAATCATTCTTTGCATTCTGATTTTTGTTCTCCTGGCGCTTAGAAGCTCTTTTTCAAAAGTCGGGAATAATCAGATTGATCCTCAAGATCAAACGGATTATTTATCCAAAGGCGTTCTCGAAGTCGAGTTTCTGCCCTGTAAATCAGAGCGCGCTGACAGAACCGGTTCTATCCGACATTATGCGGAAATATATCCCGATGAAATATACGTCGGCGATTCAATTTATGTTGTTTTAAAAGCGAAGAACCTTTCAGACGCCCCGATTGAATACCCCGCTCATATACTGCATTACTCCTTATTGATTGCGGATTACGACAGCGCCGAATGTCAGCAGCGTCTTAAAGCGTATCAGGAAAACGTGAATGCGTATTACGACGATATTAAAAGTAACAAACTGATTCCCATTTTAACGCCTACGAGAATGGTAGCTGTTGGCGTTCCGTTCAAAATTGAAGCGCATTCCGCTGTTGCGGTAGATAAACGCCGGTTTGAAATTCCGTATCTTAATCAATGGAGATCGCCTTATTGGCGCCGAACGCTTCAGACGCTTGATCCGCAGGGAACGACAGTCAATCTTTTGCTTTTCATTCGGGAGTATGACGAACTGGCGCTTATCCCAATTAAAATCAAACCGCGTCCTGATCATGAAATGCGGCTTTTGGATAAATGGCATACTGAAATGAGCAAGCAGGAAGACTTTTTATTCGTCCCGGAGGATTTGGAATGGGAACCGTCTGCGGATAAAAAAATCTCATTTATATCAATTCATGGAAACAGCTTTTTTCCCAGCCGCTTTCCGATTGCGTATTTCAATGGCCGCGATGGCTTTTACAAGCCTTCCAGCTCCAACGCGCCCAAGACGATTCAAGGCTGGCGAGATCTGGAATCGTCGCTTGTCCCGTCTACAATGCGAGACGAAATCCGAATGACGCGTTTGCTGCTGGAATTTTACGACGCGTCAGGGGAAAAACAGGATAAAAAACTGGAGGAAATACAAACGTGGCTGGAATCGCTGCCGGCGGCTCAGTCGTCAATTCTCGTGCGCTATTACGA
>JAZUMX010000640.1:0-6102 GCA_045603865.1 Thermoguttaceae bacterium | reverse complement strand
GTCGATTGCGAAGCGGGCGCAGGCGCGGGCGCGACGCGTTGAGCCGTCTTTTTCTTGGACGTCGCTTTGGGCTTTTCCGGTTCAATAACCTCTCCAAAGAGATTGTATTCCACCTCCGGCACGGGCGCGGCTTCGCTTTGCGCTTCAGGATAGACGCCGCCGACGACCTGCGTGGGGCTGTCGGGCGTAACCCAGTCCGGGTGCGCCGCCTCGAGGTCTTTAAGCTGACGCATGAGCGCGTCGTACTCGTGGTCTAAAATCTCCGGCTGCGCCTTGAGGTAATACAGTTCGTCGTGATGACGAATTTCGGCTTTGAGTTGGTTGTATAGTTCTCGTTCGTCCATTGTAGTAGAGGGGATTGAAAGGCGGTAACGGAGCGACCAGCGGGAGCGCAGTTACGCTTTTTTGAAATTCCGTCGGAATTTATATAAATGTATTTTGTAATAATAAACCGCTGCGCGGTATTCCGGGGGCTTACGCACCCCGGCTCGCCATTCTACATTCTTTCCACCGTTTCAATTCCCAGCAGTTCCAAGCCCTTTTGGATTGTTCGAGCGGTCAGGTCGCACAGAGCCAATCGGGTTGTTTTGGCTTCTTCCGATTCCGCCTTGAGAACGGGGCAGCGTTCAAAGAACGTGGAGTACCGCGCCGCCAGTTCAAACAGGTACGACGTCAGCTGATTGGGTCGGTAGTCGGAAACGGCGGACAGCAACGCTTCTTCAAATCGTGACAGTTCGATAACCAGCGCCCGTTCCGCCGGCTGAGTCAAAACGATAGCCGGGTTGGATTTTCGGAACGCTTCGACGTCGATTCCGCCTTTGTCGAAAATGCTTCTGACTCGGGCGTAGGCGTACTGCATGTACGTTGCTGTGTTACCGTTCATGGCAAGCATTTTTTCGTAGGAAAAGACGTAGTCCGAATCTCGGTTTTGGCTCAAGTCAGCGTACTTCAACGCGCCGATGCCGACTTTTCGAGCGACGTCGCGCCGCTGTTCTTCCGTCATGGACTGGCACGCCTGCGACTGCTCGACGACTTTCCACGCGGCGGATTCCGCTTCGTCCAGCAGGCTTTCCAGCCCGACCGTGTCTCCGGAACGGGTTTTGAACGGTTTGCCGTCATCGCCCATGACAGTGCCGAACGAGACGTGTTTGAGTTCCACGTTTTCGTTAGCGGGATCCATGCGCCGCCACGTGCGGAAAAGCTGCTGGAAATGTAACGCCTGACGGGAATCGACAACGTACAACACGGCGTCCGGATGGAAATGCGCCTTGCGGTATTCCAGCGTCGCTAGGTCGGTTGTGCCGTAGATAAACGCGCCGTCGCGCTTGCGGATTAAAAACGGGGCTTCGGATATCTCCGGGTTAAACACGACAACGGCGCCTTCGCTGACCTGCGCCAGCCCGCTGGCGATCATGCTTTCAACCAGCGGTTCCAGCTGCGGCTGATACGAGCTTTCCCCGAGCGTATAGTCGAATCTAACTTTCAGCCGGCTGTAGACCTTGTCGATTTCTTTGTAACAGGACTGCATGATCTGTTTCCATAGAGCCAGATTTTCTTCGTCGCCGTGATGCAGTTTGGACGTCTCCATCAAAACGGCGTCGCCGACAAGCTGAGATGCGTCTTCGCCCTCAACCGCGGCGCCGGAGAATTCATGTTCCGCCTCTTTAACCGTCTTCTTTTCGTCTACCAGCTGACGCACCAGCCGATAAATTCGGGTCAGTTCCGCCACCGGGTTGGCTTGATACGCTTCCGGGTTGCGGAATCGGCGATACCCCCAGATAATCATGCCGAACTGCGTTCCCCAGTCGCCCAGGTGGTTGTCGCTGATAACGTTGTGTCCAAGGAATTTCAGAATTTTGTACAGCGCGTCTCCGATAGACGTTGACCGGATGTGCCCAACGTGCATCGGCTTGGCGACGTTCGGCGCGGAATAGTCGATGACGATTGTCCGTGGCTTTTCAACGGCGGGAACGCTCAGCCGTTCGTCGGTCAGCTGCGTCTGAACGCTCTTTTCCAGCCAGGCGTTGTTAATGCGAATGTTGAGAAACCCGGGGCCCGCGACTTCCGGCTTGGGGCAGAGGTCAAAATTCGTCCAGGCGTTGGCGATTTCTTCTGCAACGTCTCGAGGCTTTTTGCCCAGCTTCTTCGCCAGCGGCATGGCGAAATTCGCCTGATAATCGCCGAACTTGTCGTCTCCGGCGCGGCGGATCATGCCAAGATAGCTTTCAGCTTCAGGCGTAAGGGACTGCAAAATCGGACGGAAGGAACGAATCAGTTCTGATTGTATTGACATGGGGGTTAATTGGTGGGTTAAACGCTAACGGGGAAGGAGTTCGAGAAACGCCTTTGACGTTCCCGCGCTCGCTATTTCCAGACAGTTCTATTATTATACAGTCAGAGTCGATTTTGTAAAGGAGCGGTTAGAGACGGTTGGGAATTCCGCAGACGCCCGCGATTGGAGCCTGTCCCGATCCGTCTTTACGAAATTTGGGATTGGGGTATAATCGGGAAGCTAAGTGAATGGCGAAAGACATTTGTAAAATACAATCTACTGCCTATTGCCTACTGCCTATTGCCTTAATCCCTATGAGCGGAAAACATTGGTCTGTCGTACTGGTTTTGATTTCCATAATCAGCGTCCAAAGCGGGGCGTCGATTGCCAAGACGCTTTTTGGCGCTGTGGGGGCGTCTGGCGCCGCGACGCTGCGAATTGCAATCGCGGGCTTGTTGTTGTGGCTGATCAACCGCCCAAAGTTTCGGTCGTTTACGCGGGGACAGTGGCTTCAGTTGCTTCTGTACGGGTTTTCCATCGGCGCGATGAACCTGTCGTTTTACTGCGGCATCAACCGCGTTCCGCTGGGCGTGGGCGTTACGATAGAATTTGTCGGCCCGCTGGGACTGGCGCTGGCGATGTCTCGCAAACCGCTCGACTTCCTCTGGGCGATTCTGGCGGGGCTGGGAATTCTCCTCATCTTTGACCTCGGCGGGGTCAAGCAGGTGGACGTTATTGGGGCGGGGCTGGTCGCGTTTGCCGGGCTGATGTGGGCGCTGTATATCGTCATGATTGACAAACTCTCCCGGACGATGAAAAGCTCCGATTCCGTTACAATTGGCATGATAATCGCCGCTTTCATCGTCGCCCCGTTTGGCGTGGGAAGCGGGAATCTGTCTCATCTGAACGAGTACATTTTGCTCATGGGTTTGGGCGTTGCCGTCTTTTCCAGCGCGCTCCCGTTTACGCTCGACATGATCGCGTTGAAAAAGCTGCCCGCCAAGACGTACAGCATTTTAGAGAGCCTTTCGCCCGCCTTTGCCGCCCTGTCCGGACTGATTTTTCTCGGCGAAGCCCTCAGCGCAATTCAATGGCTGGCGATCGCGTTTATTATCGTCGCCAGCATCGGGTCGACCGTCTGCGCGCCAGAAAAATAGGCGAGCCGGGGTGCGTAAGCCCCCGGAAAAAACTCACGCAACGTTCGCGAAGTTCGCAAAGTTTTAAAATCTATGTGTTCTATGTGTTCTTTGTGTTCTTTGTGGTTAAAATTTCTTCGGCGGACAGTATGTCCGCGAACCAGTTGCGCGAGCGGGCTTTCCACGTTCTAAAGACTTTTGGTATGGCGCAAGCGGTTGGCTCAAGTATAAAAGCGTAACCGCCCCTTTACGGAATAGTAAATTCAATTATAATAAAATAGCGAATTGCGTGAATGTGAAACGTCTCAATAATTCCGCATTCCTAATTCCGAATTCCGAATTAAAAAACAATTCAAATCAACCCACTAACCACGATACCCTCATGAACCTTGCTCAACGCATGTTGGCTTTAGAGCCGTCGGCGACGCTGGCAATGTCCGGCAAAGCCAAAGAAATGAAAGCGGCTGGCGTAACCGTTTACGACCTCTCTCTGGGAGAGCCGGACTTCAACACGCCTGAACATATCTGTCAGGCGGCTTTCGAGGCGATTAAGTCGGGCAAAACCCGATACACGCCCGCGGCGGGCATTATGCCTCTGCGCGAGGCGGTTGCCGCGGCGTACAAGGCAAAACACGGTCTGGAATACAAGCCGACCGACGTCGTTGTTTCCAACGGCGCCAAGCACGCTCTGCACAACGCGTTTACCGTTACCGTCAACCCGGGCGACGAGGTTATCATTCCCGCTCCGTACTGGGTGTCCTACGCAGAACTGGTTAAACTCGCCGGCGGCGTTCCGGTAATCGTCCAGACGCGTCAGGAAGACCAGTTCCGGCTCACGGCGGAGTTGCTGCGCGCGTCGATTACGCCCAAGACAAAGGCGCTGCTGCTGTGCTCGCCGTCCAACCCGACGGGAAGCATGTATACGCCGGAACAGCTCGGTCAGCTGGCAGACGTCGTTCTGAAAAAAGACATCATCGTTATTGCAGACGAGATCTACGAGAACCTCGTTTACGGAGACAACAAATTCGCGTCCTTCGCCACCGTTCGACCGGGCTTGCAGGATAAAACAATTCTGGTTAACGGGGTCAGCAAGACGTACGCCATGACCGGCTGGCGAATCGGCTGGACGCTTGCGCCGTCCAACATTGCCAAGTCGATGGCGGCTCTGCAAAGTCAGGAGACGTCCAACCCGTGTTCGGTCAGCCAGTACGCAGCGTTGGCGGCGATTCAGGGCGATCAGTCCTGCGTTGCAAAAATGCTTGCGGAATTCTCCAAACGACGCGATTACGTTACCTCCCGTATTGCGGCAATTGACGGCATGTCCTGCGTTGAGATGTCCGGCGCGTTCTACGCCTTTTTCAACATTCAGGCGCACCTGGGCAGAAAATACGGCGACAAGATGGTCGAAACCGATTCCGACTGGTGCCTGACGCTGTTGGAACAGCAGCACGTCGCCACCGTTATGGGCAGCGCGTTTGGCTCCCCGGGATACGCCCGCGCCTCGTTCGCCGCCAGCATGGAAACCCTCAAAGAAGCGTTTGACAGAATCGAAGCGTTTGTAAAATAATAAGTTGCGAGTTGCGAGTAGCGAGTTGCGAGAGAAGATTTACTGTGTGAATCTCACCGTTCGCAATTCGGTTCTCACTGCATTCAAGAAATAACAAAAGCGTAACCGTAATGGTTACGCTTTCGCTTTTTAGAAAGGGTAAACTCTATTTTACCTGATTAACGCGGCACTGGCGGTCGCGGAATCGGCGGCAACGGAATGCTGGGATGAGTATGGCGTCCTTGATGATAACCGGAGCAGTCAGGGCAGTGCTGTCCTGGAGCGTTGGGTTTATGAGGACGACGGCAATCCGGGCAGCAGAATCCCGGTCGAGGCGGCGGGTCAATGGCGGGATGGGTATGATGTCCATGATGATAGCCGGTGCAACCAGGACAATGTTGTCCCGGGATGTGTTTGTGGAATTGATGGCAAGTTGGACAGCAGAATCCCGGACGCGGCGGCAGATCCATTCGCGGCGGTGGGGGAGGAACAGGGCGTCTCGGAACCGGGGGTACCGGCGGAACAGGTCTCGGGACGGGCTGTGCCATTGCTGCGCTGAATAGAATTGCGCTTAACGCAGCAGCAATTGCAATAGTAATAATCTTTTTCATGTCTATATCTCCTTGACAATGTTAAAAGGAATGCTTTGGGAAGTTTTCCAAATTGCATACACTTCTCAAATTTCTTATCTCTTTTTAATGTTTTTTTGATTTTGTGTCAAGATTCAATTAGCGCTTTTTTAGAAAAATTTGAAATTTTATGCTATATAGTCAAGCAATATAAATTAAGACGCTTAGTTTGCGTTCTGTTAGCCAGTAAGCCGCTTTGGCTACGATTTCCCGGGCGATGAGCGACTCGTCTGGCTATATGCGGTATTGTTTGCAATACTTCAAGAAAGAACAAAAGCGTAACTTTTCAGCTACGCTTTCGTTTTTTAGAAAGGGTAAACTCTATATCACCTGCTTAAATTGCTTGGGGAACGGGTGTTTTAGGCAGCGGATGATTGGGCAACGGAATACGGGGATGGGTTGGTTGTCCATGATGATATCCAGAGCAGTCAGGGCAGTGCTGTCCCGGCGCGTTAGGTTTGTGAGGACGTTTGCAATCCGGACAGCAGAATCCCGGACGCGGCGGCATATCTACATGGG
>JAZUMX010000639.1:0-3371 GCA_045603865.1 Thermoguttaceae bacterium | reverse complement strand
ATTTTGACGCGCTGTTTGATAAAATAAACAGTATGAAAAACACAGGTAAAGTTGTGTTGAAAAAAAACAACACGGGAATCGTTCTAAATAAAAAAAATCCCCAAAAAAAGGAAAATTTCCCAAACGTTTCTGAAATCCTGTTCTATACTCTTACCAAAGAATTGAATTTAACGCTAGAGCAATTTAACGATTATCAAATGATTTTCCTTATTTGCCTGGCAAGAAATAATATATAATGGGCGGTGGACAAATTATTGTTCATTGTTATCAATATATTTATATTATCCTTTATACTATATTGTTGTTAAATCCCCTAATTTCCTATTCCTAACCATGACTCAGGATTCGTTATCGCAGTGTCTCAATGAAACGGAAATGCCGTTGGAACTCAAAGAGCTTTTTGACGCCATCGAAAGTCTTCCAGCCGAACATAAACAACGCTTAAAGCCGCTGGCGGAAAAAATCCTGGATGCCTCCAAACGCCGTCGCAAAATTCTTACCCTGGTTCAGGACGCGCTCAGTCAGCTTCGGCTTGACATGAAATATCTTGTCTTCGATCTGGAAGCCACTCGACGAGAACGAGACGATTATCAAAGAAAAATCAATGAATAATCGTATTTCTAATTTTACATAAG
Source organism: Thermoguttaceae bacterium (assembly GCA_045603865.1). GTDB lineage: Bacteria > Planctomycetota > Planctomycetia > Pirellulales > Thermoguttaceae > RUG11551. Next base: position 2,736 of record JAZUMX010000639.1, on the reverse strand, counting down.
AGATTTGTATAAAAGCTAATTGACTCTTAAGAATGGATAATGGAACTCAAGCCTGTGGGCTTCATTATCCATTTTTACTTTTCAATATATTAATATTTATCTCCCCTCTTTACAATTTCATAGGAATGATGTATAATCATAGGAAAGTTTGACTGTTCAAACAATTGATAAGAATGATAAACAAGGAGATAGAACCATGTCCCGAAAATTCCTTCACGTCGGCTGCGTTACGCACGACAAAAACCTCCCTGGTCTGAACTACAATCAGATTTTGGACTGCTACTGTTCCGACCCATCCGCCAACGAACACAATATTGAATGGCTGTTCTTCCCGGAAACCAGCCCGCTGGCGAAAACGGCGATTGCAACCACAACGCACATTGCCTACATGGTAGACGATCTGGAAGCCGCCGTTGCCGGCAAAGAAATGGTCTTGGAACCGATCGAAGTCGGCCCCAGATTCAAAATTGCGTTCTTCTGGGAAGACGGCGCGTTGGTTGAAAACTGCCAGGCAAGCTGATAAGACTAGCAGAAATAACTTATTAAGGAACTCATTTAGGTGGGAAGTTAGGAGTTAGGAGTGAGGGGTGAGGAGTTACGCTTCGCGTCCCTTTCTACTGCCTACTGCCTATTGCCTACTCCCTATTTGCAGTTCCTGTTAAATATCAACATATTTCGAAATAAAACTAACACAGAGGCGTTAAAATGGAAGAATTTCCTATGACTCGACAAGGATACGACAAACTCCGCGCTGAGTTGGAATACATGGAAAAGGTTGAAATGCCTGCAATCGTTGCGCGAATCGCAGCCGCCCGAGAAGAGGGCGACCTGAGCGAAAATGCCGAATACCATGGCGCGCGCGAAAGTCAGGGTCTGTTGGAAGCTAAAATGGGACAGCTGCGCTACAAGCTTTCCAACGCTAAAATCATTGACAAGAGCGAGCTTCCCTCAGATGAAGTCGTTTTCGGGTCTCAAGTTCGCGTTTACGACGAATATTTTGAAGAAGAAGTTACCTACACGATTGTCGGCGCCGGAGAAGAGGACTTTGACGAAAATAAAATCCTCGTTTCCAGCCCCTTGGCGCAAGGACTGCTTGGGAAAAAGGTCGGAGACGTTGCCCAGGTAGACGCCCCTGCTGGAATCATCGAGATGAAAATTCTGGAAATCATTCAGCCGGAATGAGAGGCAGTAGGCAATAGGCAGTAGGCAGTAGAGTAGAACGCGAAGCGTAACTCCTCACTCCTCACTCCTCATTCCTAACTAACAACACGCTTTTTTAACACTTAACCCCTTTTATATAGCAATGTCGAACGTAGAAGTATATTGGCATGAACACGTCGTTTCACGCGAACAGCGCGAAGAAAAAAATAACAACAAAGGCTGCGTTGTCTGGTTTACCGGTTTGAGCGCGTGCGGAAAAAGCACCGTCGCCAACCTGGTAGATTACAAACTCTTCCAGCGCGGAGCGCACAGCTTCGTTCTGGACGGCGACAACGTTCGTCACGGACTCAACGCCGCTCCGAAGATGCTCATGGAAAAGCATTCTGAAGAATTCGCCAAACGCTTTGGATTGGGATTCTCCGCCATTGACCGCGAAGAAAACATCCGCCGCATCGGCGCCGTCGCTTCTCTGTTCGCCTCTGCTGGAATCGTTGCCATCACAGCGTTTATCAGTCCCTATCGCCGCGACCGCGACAACGTCCGCGCTTCCCTGCCGGAAGGCGACTTCATCGAAATTTTCGTTGACGCCCCGCTGGAAGTCTGCGAAGCCCGCGACCCGAAAGGTCTGTACAAAAAAGCCCGCGCTGGCGAACTGAAGGGATTCACCGGAATCGACGATCCCTACGAAGCCCCGCTCAATCCGGAACTCCGTCTGGAAGCCGGAACGAAAACCCCTGATCAACTGGCAGACGAAGTCGTTGCCTATCTGGTCAGCAAGGGAATCGTTAAATAAGATTGTAAGCTGCTAGCTATTAGCTGTTAGCCATTAGCTTGGTTACTAATAATTCTTAGCGTTAAGTTAAAAAGCTGGAATTTAAAAAAACAAAGCTAGAGGCTAGTAGCTAGAAGCTAAAAGCTCATTTCGCGCCCATTTTCAACTGATATTTTAAGAGTATGCAAAATCCAATTCAGCGTCCGCGCGTTGTAATTACCGGCATCGGGCTAACCGCCCCCAATGGCAATACGCTTTCCGAATTCCGTCAGGCGCTTTTAGACGGCAAAAGCGGCATTCAGGAATACGAAATCCGTTATTTCGGCAAGACGCTGGCGGGGATTTGCAATTTCGACCCGTTGAAATATCAAAAGAAAAAGGACGTCCGCCGCGGCACGAGAGCCGGCTCGATTGGCGTCTACTGCGCTCACGAGGCGATTCAGGACAGCGCTCTTGACTGGGAAAACGTCGATAAATCCCGCGTCGGCGTTTACGTCGGCATTACAGAACACGGCAACGTCGAGACGGAAAACGAAGTTTACAATATCAGCCAGTTCAACTATGACTGCTCCACCTGGACGCACCATCACAACCCCCGCACCGTTGCCAACAACCCGGCGGGAGAAATCAATTTGAACATGGGCATTACGGGACCGCATATCACCCTCGGCGCCGCTTGCGCCGCCGGGAACTGCGGTGTGGCGCACGGCTGTCAGATGCTGTGGCGGGCCGAATGCGACGTCGCTATTTGCGGCGGCCTGTCAGCAAGCATTCATACGTTTGGCATTTTCGCCGCGTCCTAC
>JAZUMX010000638.1:0-9957 GCA_045603865.1 Thermoguttaceae bacterium | reverse complement strand
TGGGTTTTGGATACTGTGTACAAAGAAGTCAAAAAACTCTGGTCTACAAAGAAAAGAAGGACAACCAGAAGAAAAACAACTGCTAAAAAGACGACTTCGCGATCCAGAACGACGACAGCGAAAAAGACGACGACGTCACGGTCAACAACCGCCAAAAAGACTCCCGCCAGAACAACCGCCGCTAAAAAGACAACGGCGAAAAAAACGACAACCCGGTCAACGACTGCTAAAAAGATGCGGTAACTCAGCGTTTGAATAGTATAAACGAATTGTAACGATTAACCATTTTGAAAGACCATGTACATTACAAAAGTTGAACTGAAAAACTGGCGTAATTTTTCTTCGGCTTCAGTTCCGTTGAGCGACAAAACGTTTATCATCGGCCCCAACGCCGTTGGAAAATCCAATTTTTTGGACGCGATTCGTTTTTTGCGGGACATTGCATCCAATACCGGCGGCTTTCAAAAGGCTATATATGACCGCGGTGACATGAAAAAAATCCGTTGTTTGTACGCGCGTAAGGATCCTGAAGTCGTTGTTACAGTTGAATTGTCGTCTTCTATTTCCAAAACTGAACCGTTTCCTCCAGAATGGAAATACAGCATAGGATTCGTTCAGGAGTCAAAAGGCGCTCACAAAACGCTGTTAACGTTTGAAAAAATTTGGAAAGACGGTAAATTGATTCTTAACCGCCCCAATCCAGATGAGAAAAACGATCCATTGAAAATGTCTGAAACGTGGCTGGAACAGACCAGCCGTAATCAGGATTTTCGCGTTTTGGTAACAGCGTTTAATAATATCAGCTATTATCATTTGGTTCCCCAGTTGCTTAGACATCCGTCTCTCTATAGCGGTCATGATTTGCCTCACGATCCGTTTGGTCAGGGCTTTCTGGAGAAAATCAATAATACTCCAGAAAAGACGAGAAACAGCAGACTCAAACGAATTAACGAATATCTCAATGTTGCGGTACCGCAGCTTAAAGAACTTGAATTGACTACCGATGAAGGGGGACGCCCTCATCTTCAGGCGTTGTATCAGCATTGGCGTCCTAAAGCAGGGAAACAGCAGGAAACGGACTTTTCGGACGGTACGCTTCGTTTAATTGCGTTGTTATGGTCAATTCTGGAAAATCGCGGCGTTTTATTACTTGAGGAACCGGAACTATCCTTGAATTCGGAAATTGTCTCTCGTTTGCCCAATCTGTTTAATCAGGCTCAGCGGTCATCAAAAACCAAACGCCAGTTTATTATAACATCGCACAGCGACGCTCTGCTAACAGAAAAAAGCATTTCCCTGTCAGACGTTTTGTTATTCTTGCCATCGCCTCACGGTACGATCTGCAAGCCGGCGTATGAAGACAAACAAAGCGTTGAAGAGTTCCGCAACGGCGTTCCGCTTTCCGATATTGTTATGCCACAAACTGCTCCGAAGAATATCGAAAAATTAACTCAACAAACGTTTCCGGAATTGAGCAAATGAAATCCTTGCCTAAACCAATAACAACCGTTTATGAGGACGAACTGAGCGGAGCCGTCATAGATCGCATTCTATCGTCGTACAGACCAGATATCATCGTTCATAGGCGAATTCCATGCAATGGCTTCGGCAAGATTAAAAAGAACCTTCCTGGATACAATAATTCGGCTAAACCATCCTTCCCTTACTTTATTTTAACGGATTTGGATACTGCTGTATGCGCTCCGCAATTAATTGACGACTGGACAAAACATATCCCATTAAATCCGAATCTGCTCTTTCGCGTTGCGGTTCGTGAAGTGGAGTCGTGGATTTTGGCTGACAGAGAAAATATTGCTAAATATTTAGGTATCACATTTTCAAAAATCCCTATTGATACCGATTCAATTCCAGATCCCAAACAACTGATTTGTAATCTGTCGCGAAAATCCAAAAAGAAATTCGTTCGCGAAGGAATTCCGCCCAAAGACCAGTATGCCGTTCAGGGTTACGATTACAATGCGCTGCTGGGATACTTTATTCAAAACGTTTGGAATATATCCAATGCGATTGAATGCTCTTCCAGCTTAAAACGGACTGTTGAACGTTTGGAAGATTGGCTTAAAATTTGAAAGTTATTCCGATTTCTCATCTGCTTTTCAGCCACAGTCTGGCGAGCAGAGATACAACGGCAGGAATGGCAATCGAAGCAAGAAATACAGCCCAAAATGGGAGCCCGTTATCGGAAGACCCCAGAATGCAGTAAATCAGCGCGATTCCCAAATTGCTCAACGCGACTGGCACAAAGAACGTTTTCCAGAATTTAACTCCAGAACAGGCTAACGCCAAGGCTGCGGCTTCAGCAAACAACGGAACGGCGCGCAAAACGACTAAAATCATTGCGCCTCGTTCGTTGCCGATTTTTTGCATGCGGGCAAACTCTTCTTCGCCAACCCATTTTCGCGCCAGCGTCTGCCCTCCCAGTTTGCCGAGTAAAAAAGCGCTCAAAGCGCCGAGCGTCATTCCAAGCCAAATCGAAAACGCCGCAAGCGTCAACCCTAACCACGACGGGGTAACAATCAAACTGAGATGACGAGCGCAAAAGACGCTTAAAACGCTCGACGGTATTGGCAAAAACAGGTCGACGGCAAGCGCTGCAGTAACGCCGCCGGCAATAATCCACGGATCGCCGCCGCAAGTCTTAGTCCATTCTACAATAGCTTTTTCCAGCTCCTGATCCCAAAGAAGAAACGGGATCAGAGGCAGCGCTAAAATCAAAACGAGCAGTAAAAACAGTCGAGCGTTCAAAATTATGGGCGTCTAAATGTACTTGAATTCAGGTGATGTTACGCGAGCTTAATCAGCTCGTAGTTTCTGGTTCCAATCCCGATTTCTTCGGCGTATTCCAAGCCGAATTTCCAGTCAGTGTCAGGGTGAAGAAGCTTGAATTTGTCCTGACTGCATTTGCAGTTGGGGTGTTTTTCCGCCAGCATGTTTTCTGACTTGATCGCCGGGGCGTTGATAACCAGATCGGCGCAGGCGGCGTCGAGGGCGACGGGGTCGAATGAAGCCGCAATGCCGAGGTTGGGAACGATCGGCGCGTCGTTGTGTCCCCAGCAGTCGCATTCCGGGGAGACGTCCATAATAAAGCTGACGTGGAAGTTCGGCTTGTCTTTCAAAACCGCCTTGGCGTACTCGTCAATGCGGGCGTTGAGCGAACGGGAGTCGTCGTAGGATTCCAGATACGCGCCCTGGAACTGGCAAATCGCGATGCACTGTCCGCAGCCGACGCATTTGCTGTGATCGATAACGGCTTTCTTCGTCTGCTTATTGAGCGAAATCGCTTTGTGACGGCAATGCTTGACGCACAGCCCGCAGCCGCGACAGGAGTCGTCATGAATAACCGGCTTGGACGCCGAGTGCATTTCGAGTTTACCCGGCACAGCGCCGCAGCCCATGCCGATGTTCTTTATCGCGCCGCCAATTCCCGCCGCTTCGTGTCCCTTGAAATGCGTCATCGTAATGAGAATGTCAGCGTCAGCAATCGCCGACCCGATTTTGGGAGCGGGACAGTACTTGCCGTCAATGGGGATTTCCCGATAATCCAAGCCCTTCAAGCCGTCGCCGATTATCACCTGACAACCCGCGGAAAGCGGATTGAACCCGTTGACCATGGCGGTTTGAAGATGGTCTACCGCGTTCTGACGGCTGCCGGAATAGAGCGTGTTACAGTCTGTCAGAAACGGTTTGGCGCCCAGCGCTGTGAGAATCTTAACCATTCGGGCAACGTAGTTCGGGCGGATATACGCAAGATTTCCCAGCTCGCCGAAATGGATTTTCAGCGCGACGAACTTGCCGTCCAGCGGCAGCTTTTCCATGCCCGCCTTGCGAACGAGCTTTTCCATGTTATCCAGCAAATTATGAGAGCCGTTGGCTCTAATGCCGATAAAATAAACTTTTGAGGGCGTTGTCATGACGGGTATTGACGCAACTGGAGTAAAGGGGTTATAATTATTCTTTGAATCATTTTTGATTATACCCTTTTTAAATAATTTGAAAAGAGGACGCCTCCTGCGAGGCGCCCTGCTGGGTCGATTATATCAACTCCAGTTCCAGTTCGTCCAAAACGGCTGACAGGTCAACGTCGGAATCGTCGGCGGAATCCAAATCCGAGTCGTCCAACAGGAAATCGAATTCGTCGCCTTGATAAATCGCCGCGTCAACTGCCGGCGCAGACAACTCGACAGACTGAGATCCGTTCTGATTGTCGTACAGGTCAAGCAGAGCGGACGAATGCGCCTGACGAAGCGTCTGAACGGATTCTGCCTGCGCCGGTTGAACAGGAGTCAAATACGCCGGCTCCTGAGTTGCTGCAACGAATTCGACAACCTCCACGGGTTGCGGCGCGACGTCCGGTTGAGCCTGTTGGTTAGAAGTATCTTCGTCTGCTGCCAGTTCCTCCTGATTATCGACTCTCGCCGCAGGCTGAACAACGGCGTTGTCCCCCTGCTCTGGCGCTTTGTAATAACTGGCGGCTTTACCTTTGGATATGCCGTAGTTTGTAGCAAAGGCGATAAAGTCCTGAACGTCCACAACGCCGCTGCCGTCAAAGTCGGAAAGATACGTTTGAGCGTAATTGGCGTCTGACGGGTCAAGAGAATCCGAGGATTTTCCATACGCGGTGGCGAACGCAATGAAGTCGTTGACGTCGACGGAATTGTTGTGGTCGAGGTCGAACGGCATCGCTTTGACGGTTGTTCCGGACTCTTTACCGTTGGCGGATACGTTTATCGCCGCAGGTTCCAATACGTTTTGAACTCCTGCATCCTCCGCCAAATTCGGCGTGAAGTGGACTGCGCCCCAGTACGTATTCGCGCCCGGCGCCGTATACCCATTCTCGCCGACGGTAAAGGTTACCTGTATCGAAGAAAGACCAACGCCTTCAATCGAGCCCATATCAACAATTTCAGCTGTAACGCCTTCTGGCGTTGCAATAATCTGATCCGCATCAACCACGAAGAGCGTGGGATCGTAATTAATCGTAGCGGTAAACGATTTACCGGCTTCAAACTCGTTCGCGTTCTCAGACCAGAATTCCATATAGAAATCGTCCCAGTCGGTAATGCTCGCCAGGTTTTCGGAAATCTCGTCTGTGGAAACGTGTTCGTTTCTTTCCTTTACGATTCTCATATCCATTTCAGAAGCAATCAGCAACGGCGGAGTAGCTTGTTCCGGATCGCCGCCGATATTGCCCGCCCCGTCAACGGCGAGAATATAGAAGCTGTACTCGCCCGGCGTTTGGGTTTCATAAACAGCGTTGGTTACGTCTGCGTCGAACGTATTCCAAAGAGTATACGCAGTTCCGTCCGTCGAAACATAAATCTGATACTGCGAGATTCCCGATCCGACGTCGGAACCAGACCAACTGAGCGAGATGCCCTCGTCGATAACCTCCGAATCAATCAGCTGAACTTCCGGCACATCAACGTCAATCGTGTTGAACCAGAGGTTGGTGTCAATCGTTTCGTTATGGTCGAAAATAATGGAAGCGTTTGTCGATACAACGTCGCCGGTAACAAGATCTGACTTGTACTTAACGCGATACGTAATGTACCCCTCGCCGGAATGGTTGTCGTCGTTGGGAGGAAGGAACCCGTCGTAGGCGTCTTCCGGGAAGTTGTCGAACGTGTCGCTGACGTACGAACGCATATACCATTCCACTTCTCCCGTTTGAGAATTAAGTTTGTACTGAATTCTGATTTGCTCGCCGGTACTCGCCTGATTGACAAGCCACGTATTGTCATCAATAAGTGTTTCGTCGGAAAGCGTATAAACCTCTCGTCCGATAGCAATCTGATCGACTTCAAACGTATCCCAATCCATTTCCTCCGGGAGCGTTGTTTTGACGGTGATTTCCTGAGCCGCCGCGCCAGCGGTCTTCTTGTTTTCAAAGAAAATCTTGTAGTCGTTTTCCTGTTCTGGATTGTTTGAAATCCAGTTCTTGCCGTCAATAACGCGGAACGGTTCGTCTTCCGTCCCCTCGTCATGCCAGACATAATCCCCGCCCATCGGTCCAAGAATCTCGTTCGGGTCTTTGGATTTAGGAGTGTAAACAGATGTAATAGTATTACTCCATTTAGAAGCTTTATTTCCATTAACTAAACGAACAGTACATTTTGCCGTTATCTGACCACAATACCCGAGCTTGGAAAAATCTTTAGGATCAAGTATTCCAACTGAACTGTAATATCCAGGTTTCAAACCAGAAATTACAACTTTATTACCCCAAAAATATCCAGACATAGTTCCATTAGAATCAGCTTTCGTTGTACCAGATGTTACTGAGTTGGTAATAATCAGATCTTTTCCCAAATCATAAAGTAAATTTGCCTCGAAATTTGGTGCATAATTAACTAATCTGTATCCATAGAGAAAATAATTTCTGCCCTCTGAAGTAAAGGATGTTAATTTACTTAATTTAGGAGTTTCTAACGTATATTGATAGCCTTCAGAAAAAATTGAAAATGAACTTCCGAACCATTGAGGATCATTAGATGTATTATTTTTATAATACGTGGTGTTTATTATGCTATTATACAAATCATATCCATTTGGTGAGTACATCGGATATTTATAACTGGGACTTGCGAATAACTTCTTAAATTCGTATGAGAATCCAGAAACTTCACTGCCTTTTGCCTTTTGACGTTTAGTAACGCTAGACATACCGCACACATTATTTCTGCGAGTGATGTTTTCTAACATTCCACCAGAATAGCATTGACAAAGAACGTATGTTGTCCATGCAGAACCAAAATTTGTCAGATTTGCAAATTGAGTATCGGTAACATCGTCATCATCCCAGCCTGCAAGGAATTCGTACCCAAGCCAACTGCCGTCTGTAGATTTTGCGCCGCCATGATCAAATGTATATACAAGAATATGGGCGTCTTTATCGTTTTTGATTCTGTTTTTAATGTCTTTACATGCTGTTTCCAGATTGGTACATGTTCCAGAATAGATCTTTGAACCTTTAGCAAATGACATATCAGAGTTTACTTTAGAGTTATTAGTTCCACATTGATCCTTAGCAGAATTTGTTCCATCTGCATAAAGTACATAAATATTGTTTTTGGGAATATTATAAAGATTCACACATGCCTCATATATCTCTCTAATATTCTTATAGAACGTAGGAAGATTATCTTTGACGCACCCTCCAGAGAATAAAATGACGTAGTTATGGGAATAGTCAGGTGAAGCGGCAAGCAGATTATTTGTTGAAACAAAGAAGCTGTTCTCAGAAATGGATGACAAAGCGTCTGACGCAGTTGGAACCGCTATTTCAGCGTAGTAGAATTCTCCGTCTTCTTCGACCAATTCGAAATATGTTTCAAAGATGTCGTTTCCTTGCTTGTCAAAGTAATTTACTCCTTGTGTGCGAACGTTTCCTGCAATAAAAGACACATCGGTTGTCATTAGATGTTCAAATACAGAAGACAGATTCTTCCAACTGTCATCAGTGGCAATAGCCATAAAATCTACAGCTCCAACCTGTAAAACGCCACTAGAAATGTAAAATGTAGGATATTCAGCATTTACTTGAATCCTGGCGTGTTGCTCTCCTATTCCAAGAATGCTAACGGAACCATACTGTTCATCATCGATATAATATTCTATAGGCATTCCATTGAGCGAGATCGTCCTGGAAGAATCCACAAGAATTACATCGTCTGCTGTGGTGTAATTGGAAATGTAAATGGCACGAATCAGGTTGAACCCCGTAAATGTATCGTCATTCAATCGAAAGACGTTCAGCTCCTGAGCGGATTCCGGGAACGTCAGTTCATCAAACGTATTGACAATAGTTGTGAACTCATCGTTTGAAAGAGCGGCTTGAGGCGTATAGCCAATTCCCTGCGTAAGCTCGAAGTCAATACCGAGATACTTCTGATTGCTGATCACATTGATGTTCTTAATTTCGGGAGCGTTATAAACGCCAGCAGATTCGACGTCAACGCTGTACTGTCCTAAAGGCAAATTGGTAATTTCATACTTGCCTTTGGAGTCTGTGTAGGCAATGCCATAATTTCCGTCTTCCGACCAGGCAAGAACCAGTAAATTCTCTATCGCTTCACCCTCTTCAGAAACGATTCGCCCGGATATGGCCCCGTACGGCAGAGCAGACAAATTGAAATTGTTATAGTCCGACTCTCCCAAAAAGACTGTTGTTTTAGAAATGTTGTATGAATCTGGCGTTGAAATGGTTAACTGCGTATTGGTTGGAAGGAAGTTAAACACATAATGTCCATTGTCATCAGTTATAGCGCTGTCATAACGTTTTCCATTATCCCAACTGGCTTTAAGGACAACGCCAGAAAGCGGTTCGTTTGTTCGAGCGTCGCGAAGAACGCCGCTCAATCCATTGGACTCTAAACCCGTATTTTGGTTTAATAAATGTTTATATACATCCTCATATTTGATATTTGTATTGCCGCGGAGCGCTAATCGCGTTACAGCTTTAGATAAATCAGATTGGAATGAGTCCCAGTTGTTCCAGTATAAAGAGTCCGCTATATTGCTTACGTCTTCATTCCAGGGCGAGGTTGTTATTGAAGTAACGTCTTTCGCCAGGAAATAGAATGTAACATACCCCGATTCGCCGGCTTTTATAATACCGGCGGATTCATTAGAGCCCAAACATAACGCAAACAACTCTGTTTCCGTAACCGAGTCTGCAGTCCAACCCAGGAGCGTTCCGTCTTGAGCGCCAATGGTAAATCCAGGCAGAAGCGCGTCGCAGTCGCCAGTATTTTCATAATGCAGCTTTGCTGTGTAGATTCGCTCTTCACGGAAAGACGATGGCAGTTCCAGCCACGAATTAATATTGTCTCCAACGCCAGCAATTACATTAACAGGCGTTGGACAAGAAGTGTTTTGGTTATTTAACGAAGCGACAAGCGTATAATTACCAAGCGGTTTATCCAGCAAGTCAAACGTGGCAATTGCAGATGAACCGGAAAGAACGGTAAGGTTTGTTCCTGCAATGGTTTGAGATCCCAATTTCAGGCTGACTGTCATTCCTGAGTTAAATCCGGTTCCGGTAAAGGACAGCGTTGAACGTCCTTTGTTGGATATTTGTTGAGGCGAAACGCTTATGACGCTCAGCGAATAGTTGTATTGAATATCATACTCAATACTGGCGTTATTGGCAGAAGTTTCAGCCAGCAAATAGAACACTCTGTCTGTATCTGACGGGGCAATATACAGCGCTTGACAGTTATTATCGAATTGATTGGCAATATAGTCGTAACTTGAAGCGTTTGGAACAGCGTTCTCTCTCATGTAAATTGATACAGGATATGAAGAACTGGTCGTCATATAGAACGTTTTTCCCGCCTCGAGATTAACCCGGTATACAGTCGATTGACTTTTCGTAATTGAGAACAAACCTTGAGATTCTGTCAGTTCCGCCGTAGCAATTTCCGTGACATTTTCCGCAAGAACGACGTTATTGTCGTTAGCGCTTCCTTCGTACAGGTCACGGTTTATATTTACGCGAAGCTGGAACTTCCATAATCCGTCTGTTACGTATGGAACGACGAACTCGGCAGAGAACGTTTGTACAGCATTAGCGCCTATAGAAGATTCGTGCGCGTATTCTTTAACTCGAACCGTCTGTCCGGTAATATCATTGACAAGATATATTGCATCTGTCCAGGAACCCTTTGCAATGGTCGATCCGTTGTTGGCAATCGTCCATCGAATCAAAGCCGGCTGACCAGCTGTAACAGTCGTTGGCGCGATAATCTGAAGCGCTTCCAAATCAATGGTCGTCTGTTCTCGTTCGACGAATTCGTAAGCGCCGATATCGATTACGCCATCGCCTTCAACATGCGGGGCGGACACTCTGGCGGCCCCGGAATTATGGGTTACGGGAGCGTTGTCCGCAATTCCTGCGTCAATGCAGTGCGACCCCGCCATGAGGTGGTAATCTCC
>JAZUMX010000637.1:0-1875 GCA_045603865.1 Thermoguttaceae bacterium | reverse complement strand
GTTGACATCTCCAAACGTCGATACGGCAAAATCGTCATCATGACCGATGCCGACGTTGACGGTTCGCACATTCGCACGCTGCTGCTGACGTTCTTCTATCGGCAAATGCCGACGCTTCTCAAAGAGGGCATGGTCTACGTCGCTCAGCCGCCGCTGTACCGAGTTCGACGCAAAAACGTTACAACTTACGTTCAGACCAGCGAAGAGATGAAAACGCAGCTGCTCAACTTCGGGTTGAAAGACGCGTCGTTTGACCCCGGCGACGGCCGTCTGATTGAAGGCGAGCAGATGGAAAAGCTCTGCCGCATTTTGGGCGCGCTGGAAGATTCCCTTTACGCTCTGGAAAAGCGCGGCATGAACTTCAAGATGTACGCTCAGCGCGTCAATCCGGAAACCGGAAAACTCCCGATTTTCCACGTTTTCCAGGGTCGAGAAGAACACTGGCTGTCCACTCAGGCGGAGCTGGAAGCCCTTATCGCAGAAAAGGAAAAGCAGTCTGGCAAGGAAGTCGCCATTTCCAACGAAGACCTGTCCAACACCGAGGAGCAAACCAAGGAAGCGGAAAAGCAGGCGGAACAGAATCACGACGAACGACTTCACGTTATCGAACTGACGGAAGTCCGAACGATTAACAACCACCTGGTCGAACTGAAAGAACTGGGCTTCGGCATTGATTCGCTCTTCCCGATTGACCGCACCGGTCAGGAAACGCCGCGATACTATCTGCGTCGAGATGAATCCGCTCAAGGGCTGGAAGACCTGCGCTCGCTGCTTCCGATGATTCGCAAAGTCGGAGAACGCGGCTTGCAGATCACCCGATTCAAAGGGCTGGGAGAAATGAACGCCGAACAGCTGAGAGAAACCACGCTCGACCCGGCGCAAAGAACCCTGCTTCAAGTTACCATGGACGACGCCAAACGCGCTTCGGAACTGTTTGAAATCCTCATGGGCGACAACGTCGAACCGCGCCGCCAGTTCATCGAGAAGTACGCCTTGGAAGTCGAAAACCTCGACGTGTAGGTTAATAAGGAGCTATTAGCTTCTAGCCACTAGCTTCTAGCTTGGTTATTCTAGTTTCAGGCTTTAAAAATTAACGCCGAGAACTAAAAATGCACAAGCTAATAGCTAGCAGCTAGCGGCTAGTAGCTTAATTGCTCTTCGCCGCCCAGCGCTGCTGATAAATAGCAATCGCCTGCAAAGCGTAAGCGACGGCGCGGACGTCTTTTTGCGACATCTCCGACGGGTTCCAGCTTTCCAGCCGCTGTTCGAGTTCGGAAACGAGAAACTCGATCATTTTCGTCAGTCGAGGGTCGTCCAAAGCGCTGCTGTGATAGAGAATTGTCAGCCATCGGGCGAAATGCGCGGTTGCGGCGAAATCGTCGTCCGGGTTTCGGCTTTTGCCTTTTCTGGTAAAGAACGCGCCGTTAAAAGAACCGTCTTCATTTTGAATCGAAAGAGCAAAGTCTTTCATTCGTTCCAGGTATTCGTCGACAATAGCGTACTGAATTTCCAAACGCTTGTCGTCAAACGCCAATCGGCGCCTGAGCGCATACGTCAAGCCGTAAAGGCGATCTGTCGAGTCCGAATCGGACAGGTTGACTTTTCGTTTGAGTTCATGATCCAGAATCTTCAACACCGACCACTCTTCGCCCCAGGTGTTTTTCCAGCTTTCTCGAGGGACGTAATAAGACAGACTGGTCAACAGAGCGGACATGTCTCCGCCGCGGCAGTTGAGCATCGCGTCTGACGCCAGGTCGGCAACGGTAAACGTCAATCCGGAAGAACGAACGGCGGGCGGTAACGCGTCTGGCGAATCGTCCGCGCTGGCGATAAGAACGTCTATATCCATCGGCATGCGGGGCGTAAACTCGTAAT
>JAZUMX010000636.1:0-8727 GCA_045603865.1 Thermoguttaceae bacterium | reverse complement strand
GCCGCCCACGTACCGGAAAGAGTAATGTTGGCGTTATTCGCCAAATCTCGCTGATACATGGACATGGCGTTGGTTGTCAGCAAAGCGTCAACCTGATGAACGTACGTATAGACGTTGGCAATCGCGTAACCCTTCTTGCTTTCGTCAAAGGTGTAGTCCGCCTGAGCTTTGTTGCCGGTAGTATCGACAGCGGCGTTGGGATTCGTACCGATTCCGTAGCACTTGTTTCCGCCAAAGCGGTTAAGAGCGAAAATCGTTTGGCTGGTTTCCAGAGAGTGAATCTGCATGGAGCCGTAACCCGCATTGCCGGGAACGCCGGTAAGCGTGTCGCTGACGTCGTAAATATCGCCAGAACCAGCTTCAATCGACGGGTTCTTGGCGTTGGTATAATCGTTAGACCAGAATTCAATATATCCCTGAGACTGCTTGTAGGTCGTGTTGGCTGTTACCTGCTGACCTGTAGCCGGGTCGTTCAGTTTGCCTTTATTGGCTGTAACGTTGGTTGTGAATTCCAGATTGTTCACCTTCTGAGCGTACAATTCTCCAGAGGTTGAAATTGGGACGCCGATCTTGGACAGGTCGGACGTCATAGCGTCAAACGAAACGAAGACGTAGGTCAGCGGATCGCTGGCGTTTTGAGCGTATTCCATGTAATACCCGACGCGGTCAAACAAAACGCCCTGCGACTGCAGCGAGGCGAGGTTGTCGACAATATCGTAATTGACGCCGGAGGTGTGCCAGTTCGTTCCCATTTGCGTTGTCAAACGAGCGCCTTGAACGAGCGTGTAGTCAGACGCATTGGCGACGTTATCCATGCCCGGAGCGATAGCGCGTTGAGCCATGATGTACAGAGTTCTGTTAGCGTACTGTGACGCGTTGGATTCTGCGCCGACCTCGCCGTTGAACGTGTAGTCAGGAGAACCGTGACCGGTATTGTTTCCAATGCCGATGTCAATCGTTCTGGATGCAGAACTGCCTGTGCCATTCCAGGCGTTGAGAGCCATAACCGTTTGCTTATCGCCATAGTTATGAATCTGGAAAGAGGCGTAAGAGCCGTTGCCGCTGACTTGGTCTCCAAAGTCGTATTCAGAACCGCTGGCGCCGGGAATGTTGGCGCTGTTGCCTTGAGTGTAGTTTCGGTTCCACATTTCGACGTTGCCCGACAGACCCGTTCCGTTGACAACTCCAGCGACGTTGGACGAAACCGTCAGGTTGTTGACCGTCGTCTGACGAATCGACCCGTCAAAGGGCAACCCGATCTGATTAATGTCGTTATTAATAGGATCGTAAGACGCGTAAGCGTAATCGACTGAACCGTCCGCCTTTTCCAAGGTCATATAATACGCGACGCGTTTGAGAGGCATACCCTTCAAATCGCCAAGATTGTTTATATTGTTGACTACATAATTATCGGTAGTGTACTTGCTGGAATAAAGCGGGCAGTCCAGCTTGTAAACCAGATTCATGTTAGCGGCTTCAGACTGAATCGTCTGGAAGTGTTCTGCGTCCATGTCCGACAAAACCGGCTTGGCAAACGTGTAGATGTTGGCGATAGCGTAACCTTGCTTGGTATTGTTGTTAGTCCAGTCTGGCGCGCCTGTCGAGGTGGGGTTTGTACCAATGCCGAACTGTTTGCCGCCGTTAAAATGGTTCACAGCAAAAATCGTCTGCTCGGTATCGAGCGAATGGATTTGCATGGATCCGTGTCCGTAACCCGTGCTTCCTCCAGAGTCATTGATGTCGTATGTACTGTCGCTTCCCTGGGAGATAACCGTACCCTTGGTTCCGCTATAGTTTGACGCCCAGAATTCCAGATAACCGGTATTGTACGAAATCGTGTTGTTAGCAGTAACCTGCGCTCCCGTGCTGGGGTCGGTAATCAGACCGTCAGACGCCGTCGCGTTGGTTGTAACATGCAAGTTTTTAACCGTCTGCTGATAGAATTCGCCGGACGGATTGGTCGGAACGCCGATTTTGGAAATGTCGTTGGTCATTGCATCGAAGGACACAAAGACGTATTTCAGCGAATCGCTGGCGTTTTGAGCGTATTCCATATAATAACCAACGCGGTCAAACGGACCTAACGTCTGTTTTAATTCCGCAACGTTGTCGACAATGTCGTAATCGACGCCGCCGAAGTCAGCGTTCCAGCCCGCATTCATTTGAGAAGTCAGACGCGCGCCCTGAACGATTTGATACTTGGAGCCTTCCGCGACGTTTTTCATTTCCGGCGCAATCGCGGCTTGAGCCAATACGTACAGCGAACGATTTACATACTGTGACGCATTGGAGTTGTTGCCCTGATCGCCGTTGAACGTATAGTCTGGACCGCCGGCGCCAGTATTGTTTCCAATTCCCATGTCGATGGTTTTGGAACCAGACGCCTGACCGTTCCACTTGTTCAACGCCATGATCGTTTGACTGGAGCCGTAGTTGTGAATCTGGAAAGAGCCGTAATCGCCTGCGCTCGGCTCGTCGCCGAAGTCAAAGCCAGAATCGTTGTTGGCGCCGCTGGCGTTGGGAACGCCAGCAGAGTTGTTTTGTCTGTAGTTGGTATTCCAAATTTCGATGTTGCCCGTTTCGATTCCCTTTCCGTTGACAACGCCGGGAACGTTGGATTGAACATTCATATTGGAAACCGTCTGCTGAAAAGACCAAGTCGCATCTCCTAACGGCAGACCGACTTTGTTCAGGTCGTTGGTCGGGGCGTCAAAAGACGTATAGGCGTAATCGACTGAGCCGTCCGCCTTTTCCATGACCATATAATATCCGACTCGGCTTAACGGCATGCCGGAAATATCAGAACTGACAGCGTTATTGACCTGATAATTATTCGTGGAATACTTTCCCTGCAGAGGGCAGTCGAGCTTGTAGACCAGCTTCATGTTGGAAACTTCGCCTGAAATGGCGGAGTAATCCGACTCGCTCATCTTCAAAAAGACCGGCTTGGCGAACACGTCCAGCTGCTTCGTTTCGTAAGAAGCGGTGTTGTATTTCATTGTCCAGTCCAGACCGCAGGACGTGTCAGAGCAGTTCCCAATGCCGAGCGAGGCTTCTGCGCCATCGTTAAAACGGTTCAAAGCAAAGACCGTAGTTTTGTTTTGATAGTCGTGAACCTGCATTGAGCCGTGGGCGCCGCCCCAGCTGCAGGAATCGCCAAAGTCGTAGTTTCGGTTTCCGCTTGCGCCGCTGGCTCCAGGGATGTTCGCCGCGTTGCCAGTTGAATAGTTCCACGGTCAGAATTCGATGTTACCCTGAGCAACCGTCGTTCCCGTTGTGTTCAGCGTCGGAGACTTCGCTTCGTAATACAGGTTCTGAACGTATCGCTGCATAACCGTTTGTGACGTAAACGTCGGAACGCCGATTCGTTTCAGATCGCTGGTATACGCTCCAAAAGACGTATAGCAAAAATTGTTCTCGCCCAGATTGACCCGGTACGCGACAGATTCAATCGGTCCCAAATTCAAATTGGAATTGTCGAGCGAATACGGCGCGCCGGTGCGGAAATTAGGCTGATCCGGAATTTCCAGCGAATAGATGTGAGTGTATCCCATCGCCTCGATTTGAGCATCGGTTTTCAACGTCTGAGCAGACGCCCAGCCAACCAAACATAACGCCAGCGCAACAGCGCTTAAAACTACGGATTTAATACGCATTTTCATTTTGATTAAACCTTATATGCTGAGGTTACTTCTCAAGAAATAACTCAAGATACTAATATACCTAATGATATATTATAACACGATTTTAAATATTTTTTAGCGCTTTTCGAGAAAAATTTTATTTTTGTTAATAAAACAGATTATTTTGGAGCTAACGACTAGACGCCCAAAATGGAAGGCGGTAATGGAGTGAGCGTTAGCGAACGAAATTACGCTTTGTTCGAAGCGTACATACCAAATTGACGAAGGCGGCAACCTCCTCGGATCGCGAGCAAAGCTCGCTAAAAGAAAAAGCGGGAGTTTCCTCCCGCTATTAAGCGTAACTACGCTCCCGATGGTCGCTACGTTACCGCCTTTCATTTATTTTCGCTTACGGAAATACAGCAACCCGGCAGCGCCGAGAATCAGCAGCGCCCACGTCGACGGTTCCGGGACGGCGTTGGGGTCAAGCGTAGCGGACAGCGAAATTATGTTTCCGGACTGAGTTACGTTTATATCAAAGTAATAAGAACGAATTATGACGCCGTCAAGACTCGCTTCGTTATTAGAAATGATTATATCGCCCTCGAACGTCTCTCCGCCTGCAAGCGAACTGGCGTCGTCCAGAACGATATTGATAATTGACCCAGGCATAAACGTTGCGTCGCCGGTAACAATCAGTTTGTCAGCAACAACGTTTCCTTGATCGTCTTTCCCGATTTCAATCAACAGCGTTGACCCGGGATTGAGCGTGTAATCGCCATCGACGGTCAGCGTTCCGACCGAGTTGCCCGGCGACAAAACCGCCGTAGTGTAAGAGCCGTTACCGAGATTTTCGCCGACTTCCAGCGACCCGGTGAAATAATCTTTCATATCCAGACGTCCGGAAGAAACGACAAAGCTTTCCGCACTAATGCCGCCTTTGCTGGCTTCTGTACACAGCTGCAGAGTTCCATCGCCCGTCTTAACAATGGTTTTCGCGGAAATCGAACCGATAAACTTTGTCAATTCGTCGTTACTGAGCGTTAAAGCGTCAGGCGCCGTTATGACAGACGCAACGTCAATTGTTCCGTCGTCTTTCAAACTTCCGCCGGAAAGATTGTTAAGAACGACGTCGGTTTGTCCAAACGCAACAGTCCCTTGAGTAACCTTAAACGCGGTGTTTTCAGCCATGGCAATGGAACCAATATTCAATTCCGTTGCAGCGTTGTCGAACGCAACGTTCAGCGTTCCCGCTTCAACTGTTACAGAGCCGATTGACTGACAATCGCCCGAAAGCGTCATCGTTCCTTCGCCCGATTTGTCAATTACAACGGTGTCTGCAATAGCTCCGGAATACGTGTGCGTAAATCCCTCGGCAGGATTGACGTTTAACGTTCCCGCGCCGCTAACGGCAGAAGAAACGGCTAAATCGTTGTTTGGAACGTCGAACGTCAAAGACGCTTCAGAATTAATCGTTACAGGAGCAGAAAAATTCACCTGATTGCTGAACGTAAAGCTGCCATCCGAGAACGCCCAGTTGTCGCCGTCGAAATTGAGTGGCAGATACTCGCCGGTCGTTCCGTTAACTCTGGCGCCCAAACCGACAAGCGTTCCGCTAAATCCGTTGAGTCCGCCGCCGTTGGCGCCGATGGTTCTATTAAATCGGAATATACGCGCTTCAATCGTATAGGTTTCACCCGGTTCAAAAGTATAAGAACCGGTATTGGTTGCAAAACTATACGTACCTCCATCAACTGTATGAGAAGCGGTGTTTGTCCAATCCATAACAACAGTTCTGTTCCCTTCGGAATCGGTAATTGCCAAATAGGCGCTGTTGTGGAACTGATACGCAAAGTCCAGCGTAATGGACGAATCCGTCGTATTGACAACGTTGGTTTGCAGCAGGTTGGTGTTGTTTTGGTCGCCCGTCTTACTGCCCCAAATATTGGCATCATAGGCTCCCGAAGAATATGCGGTATTCGCAATTAAATCCATATTGGAAATGAATTCAGGATTGGTAAAGTAGGACATATCTTTAGACGTCCCGGTAAAAAGCTGTCTTGAATACGTCCCCGATTCCGGACCAACAATATTAATTGTAGAATTACCTTTAACGTCAATTGTGGAACTGTTCAACAGAGTAGAATCGTAACTCGTTAGCGTCCCTCCTTCCAGGTTAATTTGCGTTGCCGCCGAATTTGCTCCCGTGGGAATGAACGTTCCATTTTCTCCAACGGTAATGCTTTGCGCGCCGGTGTTGTCGCCGGAAAGAGCAAGAGTTCCTTCGCTGACAACCAACGAGCCTGTGTTGGCGCCCGTCATTGTCAGCGTACCGGTTCCCTTCTTGTCAACCGTAGCGGAACCAGTAACTTTGCCGACGAACGTGTAATCGTTATTGCCGATCAAAGTCAGCGTTGCCGGAGTAGACGAGGTAATGCTTGCGTTTGTGGATTGACCGGAAATGCCGGCAACGGTTTCGTTGAATCCCTTTAAATCGAGCGTTATCGCTCCGCTTGTACCGCTGCCTTCGGCATTCTTGCCAAACACGACTTCCGTTGTATCTGGCAGTACGCCGCTGGCGCCCAAATTAAGCGTGGCTGGATCGCCGACGTTGGTACTCCTCCATTGGAAGTTGCCGATGTAGGTTTTGCCTTGGTAGTCGTTTTCGGTATTTGTAAGAGTAACCGCGCCGTCGTAAACGATTTCAAAGTTGCCAAGACCGGTAACTTTGGCGGCGAATGTACTGCCTCCAGAAATACGAATCGCCCCGCGTTCTCCCTTACTGGCGTCTCCAACCAGGTTGATTGTATAGTCATCAAACGACTTATTGGTCATGAGGCTACTGTGCTTCATATCAATCACTTTGTTACTTCCGAGAGCAGAGTAACTGTCAACTTTAACGGTTCCCTGTTCGATATACAAACCGCCAGTATGGGTGTTTGTACCGGAAAGAATAAATCGGCTGTTGTTATTCTGATTGCTCTTCAATTTGACAACCAGACGCGTATTACCGGAAATCGTTTTGTTATAGGTTGGCTGTGAAACATCGTCAGTCGGAGCTATAGTCAATACCGACTGCTTATCTGTATTTGTATTGGTAATATTAACGTTGTTGAAATCCGAAGCAACGTTGGACGTATACGTCAAATTGGAGCCGTTTAAGTCCAGCGTTGATGTATTTAACGTCAGTTTGCCGCTGACGGTCATATTGACGCCTGGTCCAAAGGCAAGAGTTCCATCATTTACAGCCAGCGACGCCAGAGTAATGCTTTTTCCGTTTCCCGAAAAGGTTTGAGTCCCAGCCCCTTCTTTGATAAGGTTTACAGTCCCGCTGATAGATCCGTCGTAGGCGTAATTCTCATCGGCGGGTGTGTTGATTGTCAAAGTAGAAGCGGCGCTTGATGTAACTGTCGCTACAGGGGCTCCGTACAAACCGGCAATGGTTTGAGTCGTGCCGTTGAGGTTAAGATTTGCCTCTGCCGCATTGATGTAATTATAAGTCGAGTTTTGCGACCGTGCAATTTCTACAACGGTCGTTGAAGGCAGGGTGTTATTTGCGCCCAGAGTAAGATATGCCTTGTTATTGCCTGAGCTTGTAGTACCGCCCTGGTGGGTTCCGATGGACGTTACGCCTGTATAAGTGTTAGCGCCGGAGAGCGTAACTCCATTGTCGTTTTCAGTTGTAATAAGCAAGTCGCCGGAACCGGAAATAACGCCTGAATACGTAAAACTTGCGCTAGGACGAAATGCGGCAAATGAGCCAGATGGAATCGTCAGATTATTATTAAAAGTTAAAGAAGCCGCGGAGTTCATCAATACGGTTTTATCTAACGTAAGATTGCTCGCTGAAGGTATTTGATTAGCTCCTGTAACAAACAGAATCCCGTTATGCATCGTAAGCCCGCCGGTAAAACTGTTTCCCGTGTTGGAAAGAGTAAAGCGGTTATCGTTGCTGACATTGCTATGATGCGTAATGTCGACAGCAATGTTTCCCGTTAACGCGCCGGAATAGGTGTAGCGAGTTCCGTTGTTAAGAGAACCGATTGTAATTGTTGACGTTTTTTCCGCGTTAGAATTGGTATACGAGACGTTCCATGGACCAGCTGCCGTTATCTCTTTATTCTCGCCGTTCAATTCTTCCGCAAAAGCAGGAACAGCGAAGATAGTAGCAGTCAACAGCGCCGCAGCAAACAGAATCGCAGCAGCGTTGACGTCTTTCAAAATATGGAAAAAGGAATACGCTTGCAATTTTGACGATTTGGTCATTTTTTGGTAATTGACCCAATTCTGGACTGATGTATAATACTTATATGAACTTCAAGTCCTATGAATTGCTGATTAAAACCGAAAATGCGGCAAGGAAATATGTGTTGGGATTTTGCTTCAAAAACCAACAACGTTTTTGCCCCTATTGCGGTTCACGAAAATTTTGGAAATTAACCGATGGTCGCCGCCGTTGTCAACGCTGCAAAATGACCTATCATGACCTTACCGGTCGATGGTGGAATAAAGTCAATTTGCCAATGGATGACTGGCTGCGGATTGTGAAATTATTCGAGCTGGAACTTTCCTCAAGGAAAATTGCAACCCAACTCGAACTGCCATACAAGACAGTCTGGAAGGCTGTCATGGTTATTCGACACGCGATCTTTTGCCATGCGGCTGACGCGAATAAAATCCTCATGTCCGGCGAAATTGAACTGGACGAGTCCTACTTCGGCGGACGTCGGAAAGGAAATCGAGGTCGTGGAGCCGCTGGCAAGGTTCCTGTTTTTGGAATTCTGACGCGTGAAGGAAAGGTTCACGTTGAGGTTGTTCCTAACGTCCAGGCAGAAACGCTGCTTGGCATTACGGTCAAAAAAGTTCGTCGTGGAAGCATTGTATATACCGATAAATACAAAGCTTACGACAGTTTAATGTTTTGCGGCTATCGTCATTTAAACGTGGATCACTCATCCAAGTTCGTTGATGGAAAAGTTCACATCAACGGTTTGGAAGGCTTTTGGTCGTGGGCAAAGGAACGACTATTCAAACACCATGGAATTTCACCGAAACATTTTCCCCTTTATTTAAAGGAACTGGAATTCCGATATAATCACAGGTT
>JAZUMX010000635.1:0-1611 GCA_045603865.1 Thermoguttaceae bacterium | reverse complement strand
CGCCCCGCGCCGTTCGACAAAAGCCATGATGCGCGCCCCGAGCAAACTCGACGGCTGGTACGGCCCCGCTCGCAACTTCTCCTTTACGAAAGAAGTTCAGCCCGTGTTCGACAAACACTGCGTTAAATGTCACGACGCCGGCAAGCCGGGCGCAGCCCGAATCTGCCTCGCTGGCGACAGAAACCTCGTCTTTAACAACTCGTATTACGAACTGATGACTCATCGAGACATCGTCCACGTCATCGGCGCCGGTCCCGCTCAGGTTCAAAACCCGCGAACGTGGGGCTCGTTCGTCTCCCGCCTGGCGGACGTCGTTCTCAACGGGCACGGCGTACCGGAACGCGACGCGCAGCTCCACCTCTCGCAGGAAGACAAAGACCGCGTTGTTACGTGGCTTGACCTCAACGCGCCGTATTATCCGGAATACGCCAGCTCCTTCGGTCCGAACAACTTCGGACGCTCTCCGCTGACGCGTCAGCAGGTTGACCAGCTATCCAAACTAACGGGAATCAACCTCGGTCATCAATCCAACGCGAATAAAGTCTGGTTTGACCGCCCGGAATTGAGTCCGTGCCTGCAGGGGCTGGATAAGAACTCCGACGCCTACAAACAGGCTCTGGCTCTGATTCAGGAAGGACGCCGCGTCCTGTTCGACAACCCACGCCCGGACATGCCCGGCTGCCAGCTGGACGAACGCGACCAGCAGTACGAAGACAAGTACGAATCCCGCCTGGAGGACGAACGCGCCCGCGTCCAGGACGCCGCCAAAGCGCAAGCGGAGAGCAGGTAAGGGGGGGAGTGCGGCGCCTTTAGGCGCCGCCTTAACCGGCGAGTTGACAAGAAGAGCTGGGAATTTTCTGGGAGCTTCTGGGAAATCTCTGGGAGATATCTGGGATTTCTCAGTTCCTCCCAGAATCCTCCCAGCAGTTCCCAGATTTCTCCCAGTCTATTCCTCTCGACAGAAGATTTTTCAGGATATAAAAAAGTGCGGCGCCTGGGGACGCCGCACTCTCCGAAATTGTTACACTTACGTATTACTCTTCGCTTTCCAGTTCAATGACGGACGTTCTCGCCCAGCAGAAGAGCATGTAGACGACGAAGCCGACGATAAACGCGCTCATCGGGGTACAGGGCATCGTGAATCCGGTCAAGCCGTCAAAGCCGTTCCAGTTCAGGCTGGCGAAATGAACGTTCCAGTTTCCAACGATGAAGCCGAGTAACCACGCCAACCAGCCAGCGGGAGAGAATCCAGCGCGAGGACCAGTCCATTTGCCGCCGGTAAGGATGTATTCCGCCATCATGGCGCCGCAGACCGGACCGAAGGACGCGCCGATGAATCCGAAGATCGTACCGGCGTCCAAGCCCCAGCCCATAAGGCAAATGCCGATTGCCGCCAAGGTGCACAGACCAACGGAAATAAACGGCGGGATCTTCGACAGCGTCGATTTGAGGCTGGCGATTCCAATCAAGGAGGAAACGCAAGCTGCCGGGAACGCGGAAATAACCAGCAAGACGTTACATACCAAAGCAACCTTGGGACCCCACAACGCGCTAATCATGGCAACCGGGTTGTTTCCGGTAAAAGTCGGATCGTAGCCATGTCGTTCTGTG
>JAZUMX010000634.1:0-2080 GCA_045603865.1 Thermoguttaceae bacterium | reverse complement strand
TAAGGTGAAATTTTTTCATGAATAAACCTCGTTAAAAAATGATGGTTAAAGTTTGATTTGTGGATATGGTTAACGTCAAGGTCGTGTTTTACTCTTTACTAGCCTTTGACTCCGCGTCCATGCCGGTTTCCTGCTGGTATTTCTCGAAGTCGTCGACGCCGTAGTACGTCTTGACAAGCCAGCGGATTACCGGGCGGGTCTCCGTCTGGGTATAGACGTTGTCTTTCATCAACAAGCCGGATCGCCAGTCGTTGTCCATACGGACGCAGACTTCCGTTGACCGCAAAAAGCGGTTGTTGGCAACGACGAAATCCTTCGTCTGGGCGGTGTTGCTGTAGAACATCAAATGCGCGCCGTTGATGTCGGGTCGCTGATTGTGCGCCCAGCCGTAGCCGGCGTCGTAACAGTCGTTGTCGACGAACTGAACGTTTTGCGTAATTTGAGCGCTGTCGCCATTCCAGTATTCAAAAGAGTACTCGGCAAAGGAAATGACGTTTTTCGTCCAAAGGATGTTGCGTTCAATCGACTTGTGGGGAGAGTCGGCTGCAGCGCGCCCCTGATTGGTCTGCGCCGCGTCGTAAATCTGATAGACCAGGTTCCCAACGATTTTCATGTCTTCGGCGCAGCTCCAGAATTCGATTCCGTTTCCAAACCGAACGGGTTTTCCGCTCTCCGTTGTGAACTGATGTCCGCCGCCAATAAACGAGACGCGGCAGTTCTGAATCGTAATCCGCTTGACAGAGCCGCCGCCGATGCCGTGCGCCGCAGCGTAGGCGATAGCCAGATTCTCGTAAACGATATCGTGACAACCGCCCTGGTCGATTGCGTGCTTGCGGAGAGCCATTTCAAACATCGGGCAGTCCGCCGTCGGGTTGCCCTGATGGTAAATGTAAACGCGGTGATCGTCCGGGTTGTAGTAGTAATCGTGCGGCTGCTTGAGGTTGTCCAGCGACCACTTTTTCACGCCGCAAAGCAGATGGTCGGAGTTGATCTCTTTCCCGTACGAGTCAGTGATGGCAAAGATGATGTTCCCGACGTCGCAAGGGAAATAAAGCGGGTCGGACAGGTCGACTTCCTTGCTGACCCAAATGTTGGGGCTGACTTCCGTCCACAGCGACGGGTCGGAATAGTCTTTGGAACAGTAGAATCGCGGCAGCTGAGCGGAATCGAGCAGTTTGCGGCGTTCTTCAGCTGTGAGCTTGTCCGTCTGCTTGAGTTTCTCGTCTGTTACGCCGTAAGCGCCGTAGTAAATGGGCTGTCCCGGTTCGCCGCTGTGCGGTTTGAACGTTCCGCGCCACAGTCCCGTTGACTTGAACAGAACCCGGTCGCCGGGCTGGAACGGAAACGCGTTGACTTTCTGAAGCGTCTGAAACGCCGTCGATTCCGACAACCCGTCGTTGGAATCCGAGCCGGACTCGCTGTCGACGTAATACGTCGCCGCCTGAGCGGAAACTGCAATCGCCGCTAAAAGCGCCGCCAAAAATAACAATCGTAAATGCTTCATCGTTTGACTCTGTAAGTGAATAAAAGGTCATGAGAATGGTTAAACGTCTTTGTGTTGAATTTGATTGTATCATAAAATTAATTAAATAGTAACCCCCGGGGGAAAATTTCGGAATTCGGAATGCGGAATTCGGAATTACGCAAGCGCTCATCTATGGTGGAGTAAAGAGTAAAGTGGTTTTCGTTGCTGGGAAGCGTTTATAACAAAAAGATAAAACGAACAAACTTCTCGGATGGCGCCCGCCCTCGGGCGCTAACTTGACGGCTATGCCGTCAAGGAAAAAAAGGGAGGGAAAGTTTGATATCCGGGCTAAATAGAGGTCCTTGTCAATAAAAAAAGGCGCCCGAGGGCGGGCGCCATCCGTGGAACGTTTTTGGCTACGCAACAGGGCGTTTCACCCTTCTAACGTTTGCGTAACTTTTCGTTCACTTCAAACTATTACATGAAGTTCTGCGGCGGCTGGGAATTGTCAACCGTCTTTCGTGAGAACGTTCTCTGGAACCATTCTCGAGTACTCTGGCAGATGGCGTACAGCGGCGGAATAAACGCGATGCCGACGATGGTCGCCAAAAGCAT
>JAZUMX010000633.1:0-5970 GCA_045603865.1 Thermoguttaceae bacterium | reverse complement strand
CGGGAAAAATTTGCTTGCATACAAAATTTTATAATTTTTTCTGCATCCCCCCTTGCAAATTTTAAAATTGTATGTTATACTAATGAAAATGGATTTTTTATCCATTATGATTAAAAAGAAGATTTGATTAATGAAAATTAGTCAGAGACATTGAAATAAATTAATTCCCCAAACAGATAACCACCCTGCTTTGGCAGGTTCTTACGCGAATTAATTTATCAGGTGATGCACTCCTGTCTAAAACGTTATTGTATAATTACGCGTATAGGATTCGGAGCGCTGATCCTGTTTTATTGTTCGCGATCCCTGTGGTTAGGGTGTTTGGGGCAATGGAACAGTGGGTCAGCGCTCCTTATCCTTTTCTTGGAATATATTAGGCGCGCTTTCTCCAATGTTGTTTGTAATGCGTAATTTAGCCGCGAAACTGAATTATGTCGTATTACATCTTTCGCGAAACAATTTAAGCAGGAGAAAAATTATGTCTCAAGACAAAATTGAATCTCGCCGCACGTTTATGAAGACGTTCGGTAAGCTCGCTGCTTGCGCGGTTGCAACAATAGCAGGTATGACATTGAGCGTTAAAGAAGCTGACGCTCAATATGGCTCAAATCCGCAATTTTTAAAATCGCAGTTGGAAGCTTGTGAGAGAGGTATCGAATTTTGTCGTCGAATGGAAGAAGCTGCAAAAATAAGAGGCGACATACTTGGAGCGCAGCGGTGGGCTAGACAGCGAATGCAATATGAGGCGCTGAGAGATGAAATTTTACGACGCATTGGCGGTGGAGGATACTAGTGGGCATGTAAAAATGATGGCTACATCATATTTCAATGTATTCCCTTTTTTTTGTTTCTTGGCGGAACAAGGAATCGCTGACTGACACTAACTTTTTAAGGAGTTTAACCATGAGCGAAGGTAATTATAATAATGACAACGAAAAAGATAACGAAAACGAAGAATATGGCGTTCTTACCATCACGTCAAAAATATTTTATTTGGTTAAATGTAATGTTAATATTCTAATTGATGAACAAGATGTTGCGACAATGAATTCGGGAGGGGATTCGATAAATCTTGATGTACCGGAGGGAAATCATTCTCTTAAGGTAACTGTTGGTTATGACACTAGTCTTCCGTTTAATTTTACCATCAATACAGGAGACAAAATTAATCTGACAATTACTAATAGTAATCTGCTTCGTGGTTTCCTTATTTTGACTGGATTGTTTTTTCTTCCATTAGGAATTGTTTGGTGTATCATTCCGTATACCAGAAATCTCCTTTTTCACCCTCTTAGTATAAATATGGAACCAAACCCGATTAGAAATAATAAATATTCAACACTTGTTCGTAAACATAACAGTGACGACGAATTTGGTACGCTTACGCTCTCATATCAGGCTTTTAGTTCCCGATTTGAGAGAGTTTCTATTACCATTGACGGTCAAAAAGTTTGTGTGCTTGAATCGGGTTGGGAACCTGTTAGATTAAATATACCAGTGGGGTACCATAAGCTAATGGTAGGCGATTGTATGAATGGCTTTTTTTGTTATGATTTTTCGATCAACTTTGCAGGTGAAGAGGTAAAGTTGATAATTACATCGGAAAAGATAAATTTGCTAATTGCTTCGCTCCCTAGATTTAGAATTAAACGGGAGCCGAATACAATGACTGAGAAGACGGCGGGTGGCGCGAACCATTAGTCCGTAGAATTCATTATAGTTTAATATTTTAAAAATTAAGCAATCGGTAATTAACAGTTTAATCCGTTAAATCTATGTAAGGACTGATCGGCACAAAAAAGCTGATTACGTACGCAGTTCCCGGATGAACCACATTTTATTTAATCATTCATAATACTTTACAAAGAAACTGAAATTCAACAGATTATTTCCTAAACAATTTATCTGTATCAGGTACGCATTTGTCGGATGAGCAGTATTATTTTTATTTTGGTTTTATCGAGTTTTACCAGAAGAATAAATTTGTAAGGACTTTTTGAATAAAGTTTTTAAAATTGTTTTTCATAGGAGATGTTAAAATGTCATTATTAAAAAGAGTTCTCGCGTTCGCAGCTCTCTTTTTTACCGTTTCACTTACGACGGTACAAACAGGCGCTGCCCAGGATGCAAATTATCCTCCCGCTGTTCAAAACATTGTGGCTAATCTTCCAACCATTAAAGCTCAAGCAGATTCTGGAGATCCTCAAGCACAATTTTTCCTTGGACAAGCCTATTATAATGGATGGGGCGTTCCCAAAGACATGGTTGAGTCTGTAAAATGGGTTCGTAAAGCGGCTGATCAAGGTCTTCCGCTTGCTCAATATGCCCTTGCCTTTTGCTATACAAATGGAGAGGGCGTTCCCAAAGACTTGGTTGAGTCTGTAAAATGGGTTCGCAAAGCGGCTGAACAAGGATTTCCGCTAGCTCAATTTTCCCTTGGACAATTCTATTTTGAGGGTAAAGTCGTATCTAAAGATTTAGAAGAGGGAATAAAATGGATTCGCAAAGCGGCTGAACAAGGTTTTCCGCCAGCTCAATTTTCCCTTGGACAAGCCTATTTTGAGGGTAAAGTCATATCTAAAGATTTAGAAGAAGCTGCAATATGTTTTCGTAAAGCGGCTGAAAAAGGGTATGCGCCAGCTTCGAGCGCTCTTGCGTTTTGTTATGAATATGGATTCGGAGTTCAAAAAGACTCTACGAAAGCGTCTAACTGGTACAAGACTGCTGTACAACAATTTCAAAGTGAAGCAATTAAGGGCAATGTGGATGCTCTATTTAGATTAGGATTGTTTTTTTACTGGGGTAAAGGCGTGGAAAAAGACCTTAATAAAGCGGTTAGTTTATTCAGTTTAGCCGCTGAACGAGGACATGCAGGCGCCCAATACAAATTAGCTTGGTGCTATGGTATGGGCTATGGAGTTATAACAAACGTTATTGTTTCAAGTCAATGGTATCAAAAAGCTGCAGAGCAGGGGCTTACTCATCAGGCAGTAATAGCAGATAATCTGAAATTGGCTGAAATGGGTGTTGCTGAAGTTCAATATGAACATGGTTTGAGGTGTCGATATGGTTTTGGGGTAAAAGTTGACGCTGAAGAAGCCGTAAAATGGTTACGTAAGGCAGCGGAACAGGGATACCAACCTGCAATCCAAGAACTTAATAGAATTATGACAACGGTTCCAGAACTAGCTCCAGAACCAGATCCAGAACCAGCTCCTCAACTAGCTCCAGAACCAGATCCAGAACCAGCTCCTCCAGAACCAGCTACAGAACAGACTACGCAAGCGCCGCTACCCGTTATTGTTCCTGATGTTGAGAAGAAGCCTGTTTCCGATAATCTCGACAAAATTAAAAAAGACGAAGCAGCAATTCGCAAATTCATTAAAAGCTGGTACGGAGCAACTGCGCCAAATCAATATGACTCAAGTATTACAACGTTTAGTAAAGAAATCAAAGATTTTAAAATTATCAGCAACAATGGCAAAAAAGCGACTGTACAATTTATAGTGGAAACTGATTCCGGAGGTTATTTACTAAAACCAGGAGAGAACCCCTATTTGCCACTTGGCAAATATGATCGACATATCAGTAAAGATGAATATAAAGTCCTTCTTAAAAAAGTTAAAGGTACATGGACTGTTGATAAAGATTTGGATTGGATCAGCGATGGAAATCCGATGATCAAGGATGGAAAAGTGGTTCCCCCTCCTCCTGCTCCTTTCATTCCAGACGAACCATACGTGCCATATACTCCTTACATCCCAAACGAACCATATCTGCCATATTACCCGTAATAGTGGTTAAATGTGGTTCATCCTGCAAGGAAACGCCTGCGTGCTAAAAAGCAGGCGTTTTGCTTACCCAAAAGAAATAATTCTGTATACGAATTATTACTCGTCCGGATCGATTTCTTTTCGTCTTAAGATATGATGGTAATGCTGGGCGAAGCGGTGGCTTTCGTCCCGAACGAACTGTAACAGACGCAGCGACCAGGCGTGACGGGACAGGCGCAGCGGCTCCTCGAATTCCGAGACGTAAACTTCTTCATCCCGTTTCGCCAGCGAAATCACCGTCGGCATGGTCTTGAGATTGAGCTTTCTGAGCGATTCCAGAGCAAAGCGAAGCTGAATCTTGCCGCCGTCGATGAGCAGGATGTCCGGGAACCGTTCGTCCGCTTCTTTCAAGGCGCGGAACCGGCGATAGACAACCTCGCCAATGGACGCGAAGTCGTTGACGCCCTGAACCGTTTTAATCTTGAATCGTCGATACCCCGGCTTGAACGGCAGCCCGTCGATAAACTGTACCAGCGACGCCACCATCGCGTCGCCCTGCAAATGGGCAATGTCGATGCCCTCGATAATTCGCGGCAGTTCCGGCAGTTTCAGCACTTTTTGAAGCCCGATAACCCCTTTGCGCGGGTCGACGCAAAACGCCTCCGGCTGAACGTCCAGCTCCACGTCGCCGCACAAATCCAGCTTTTGCAGCGCGGCGATTTCGTCACGCAGCCGGGCGGCGTCCTCGTAACGAAGCTCTTTCGACGCCTGAAGCATTTCTGCGTGGAGGTCTTCGAGGAACTCGGCGCGGTCAGAGTCCAGAAACTTTTGGAGCCGATGGATGATTTTCCGGTATTCCTCTTTGGAAATTCGCCCGGCGCACGGGGCTGTACACTGACCAATCGACGCCAGCAGGCACGGGCGACGATGCCGCTGCGCGTCGTCCTCCTGAACGTCCAGCTTGCAGGTGCGGAACTGAAATATCTTTTGCAGCTCGGTTATCGTTTGACGCAGCGCGGACTGCACGAACGGACCGTACAGCTTCACGCCGGAACTTTTGGGCTTTCGAGTCGCCTCGACCCGGGGGAACGTCTCGTAGGTGTGAATCTGCAAGTACGGAAACGTTCGCGAGTCCTTGAGATCTTTGTTGTGAATCGGCTGCAGGTCCTTGATAAGCCGCGATTCGTACAGCAACGCGTCGACTTCCGATTTCGTCTGGATGTAGTCGATGTCCTTAACCTCGTGAATCCAGTAGTTGATTCGCGGGTCGTCTTTCGCCGTCGAGAGAAAATAGCTCCCCGCCCGGGAACGGAGATTCTTCGCTTTGCCGACGTAAATCACCGCGCCCGCCTCGTTTTTCATCAGGTAGACGCCCGGGAATTCCGGGAACGTCTTGACCTTTTCCGCCGGAGGAAGGGGGGCGTCCATGCTACTCATTTTGCTGTCCCTGAATTGACTTCCAAATGTATTCTAACGCCGGTTTGACGCACGTGCCGTGATTGCAGCCGGGAAACGACCGGAACTCTACAACGCCGTGATTTTTGACCGTCTTGAGCATGGCGGCGATAAGCGCGTTTTCCTCGACGCGCGCTGGCCACTCGATCGCCGGGTCGCCGCAAAGAAAATGAATCGGAGACACGACCTTATTCGTATACGACATCGGCGCGAAGGCGTCCACGACAATCGGGTTGTCACGCGATACGCTTTCGTCCGGCGCAATCCCAGCCGCCTTCTTGCGATCTGCTACGATTCCAAAATGGGTCGTCGCCTGACCGCTAATCGGGAACAGCCCGGCAATGTCGGTGTTCTTCAACCCGTGCGCCGCCATGTACCGCGGATCCAGCCCAACCATCATCGTTAAATAGCCGCCGGCGGAATGTCCGCTGACGTAAATGCGAGCCGGGTCGCCCTGATACTTCTCGATGTTTTTGAACGTCCACGCGATCGCGGCAGCCGCGTCCTCGATGTAGTCCGGCTCTTTCGCCGCAGGACGAAGCCGATAATTGACCGCAACGACAATAATCCCGTGTTTTGTCAGGTCGGAAACCTCGTGCTTGTTTCCGCCGCTCAAACCGCCGCCGTGAAACCAGACGACAACCGGCAATTTCGCGTCCGAGGCAGCGTTTTGCGGAACGTAGACGTCCAGCATGCACCGCAGCGCTCTGTATTCCAAATTCCCGCTGCCCGGCGCGTCCGG
>JAZUMX010000632.1:0-4256 GCA_045603865.1 Thermoguttaceae bacterium | reverse complement strand
ATATCTTTTCTTTCAAAAATTTCTTTTAATAAGGAATAATAAGTTTTACAAAAAACATAATAATTAGCATTATCAAATTTGGAAGTATACAATTTTTCAAAGGCATTTTTAAACAATAAGTAAGTTTCCGAACGAAAATCTAACTCAAAATCGAACCAATATTCTTCCCACGTAATCGTTTCGATTTCTAACCGTTTAGAAATAATTCTGCAATTTTTAATTAAAAGACCAGCAAGAAAACATTTAATAAATTTCTTTTGATTCTCTTTATAGTATCTGTTCATATTATTTATTATAAAAACATAAAACGAAGATGAATTATTTAATTCTTTAAATATAACCTCCTAAAGGTACTATTTAAATAAAGAGTCTGTTTTAAGTCTAAACGCTTTTATGCAATTATTATGCTATTAAATAGGAAATTGTTTTTTTGTCAAATAGATGAATGTAAGTTAAACATTTTTCATCTCTGTAGTCTAAGTGTGAGAGTTATCCTAGGAGTGAATTTGCTTCGTCTTTTGTTATATAATGCTACCTGTCAAAGAACACCGTAATTCTTCCAACTCCTCCCTCCTCACTCCTCATTCCGAACTCAAACCACCTCTTTTTCCTCTCAAGAAAAAAAATCCCCTCTCCCCTCTTGTATTTTCATTTTCAATTAGATATATTATATAGAAAAGAACAGCAGGCGCGAAGCGTCTGGCGAATAACCCTCCTTACACCTATTAATATCATGAGACATAATATTACCTCCCTTTTGACGTTGGCGGCGCTGACGTCGTTGTTATGGATAACAAACGTTCAGGGCGCGGAGCCTTCCAATCCCAACCTGGCGCGGCGCGCGACGGCGTCGGCGTCGTCTGAATACGCGGATTATCATTCTGCGTCCAAGGCGATTGACGGTCAGATTGCCGCTCCCCGTTCCGGCGACGCAGGAAAAGCGTGGTGTACGCTCGGCGAGAAAGCGCAGGGAAAAGCCGACTTCACTCTTTCGTGGGACAAGCCTGTCGAGGCGTCGGAAATCGTCTATTTTGGACGCGCGGGCGCAGGATACATTGACGAAGGGTTCAAGGACGTCGAAGTTTATCTGGACGATTCCTCAACGCCTGTTCTCAAAGCTCAGCTCAAGCCAAACGCGTTGCCGCAGCGGCTGGACTTTCCCAAAATGACGGTGAGTTCAATTACGTTGAAGTTCCTGTCTGATTACGGGCGCCCGAACTCCGGCGCGGCGGAAATTATGGTCTTTGCCAGCCCGCTTTCAGAAACGGAACTCGACGACCTGGCTCCGTACATTTCCAATCCGAACCTGGCGCGGACGGCAACGGCGTCGGCGACGTCTGAGTATTCAGACGGTTATTCCGCCGCCAAGGCGATTGACGGTCAGATTGCAGCGCCGCATGCGGGAGACGATGGAATAGCGTGGGCGATTAACGGCGAAAAGGCAAAGGGAAAAGCCGACTTCACTCTCAAATGGAAAGAGCCGGTTGAAGCCTCGCAGATTGTTTATTTTGGACGCGTTGGCGCGACTTATGAGGACGAAGGATTTAAGGACGTCGAGGTTTATCTCAACGGTTCCCAAACGCCGGTTCTCAAAGCGCAGCTCGAGCCAGGCGCAGGCGCTCAGCGGCTGGACATTCCAAAAACGTCTGTTACATCGATTACTCTCAAGTTCCTTTCCGACTACGGACGCCCCAACTCCGGCGCGGAAGAGATTATGGTCTTTGCCAAACCCGCGACAGACGTCCAGCTTAAAGGAGCGGTTCCCCCAAATCTGGTAGACGAATTTGTTGAGTCCGTTCTTCCGGACGAGATTGTTTTCTGCACTCGAAAGCACATGTCCGAACACTGGTACGCCAATTTCGGCTACTATGCCGACAGCGTCTATCATAAACCGTACCACAACAATTCCGGCGGGGCGCTGTACGCGTACAACGTCAAATCGAAAACGCTTCGCACTATTTTTGAAGACAAAGGCGGCATGATTCGAGACCCTAACGTCCATTACGACGCCAAAAAGATTCTCTTTTCCTACTGTCCGTCCGGGAAAGACAATTACAGCCTTTATGAAATCAACATTGACGGAACAGGGTTAAAGCAGATTACCGGCGTCGGAGAAGATACGCCGCTGAAACTGCCGAAAGGCGTCGTGCCAGATGAAACGCCCGGCTGGCGCATGGAAGCGAAATGCAATCTCAACACCCGAGACTTCTCGCCCCCCGGCTGGGACGACTACGAAGCGACGTATCTGCCGGACGAATCTATCGTCTTCTGCTCGACCCGCGCCAAACGTTACGTCGGCTGCTGGCTGACGCACGTCGGCACGATTTACAAATGCAATCCGGACGGATCCAACATTCACATGCTCTCCTGCAACGTCGAGCAGGACAACACGCCGTGGGTTCTCAACAACGGTCAAATCGCGTACATGCGCTGGGAATACGTCGACCGCTCTCAGGTCAACTACCATCACCTTTGGACGATGAACCAGGACGGTACGCGACAGATGGTTCTGTTTGGAAACCTGTATCCCGGCGGTGTGTTTATCGATGCCAAACCGATTCCCGGCTCGCAGAAAATCATCTGTTCCAACAGCCCGGGACACGGCATGACGGAGCATTACGGCAGAGTGGCGATTCTCGACCCGACCGGCGGTCCGGACAAACGGGAATCGATGCAGAACGTTACAAAATCCGCTAGTTATTCTGACCCGTGGGCGTTTGACGAAGAGCATTTTATGGCGGCGTCAAACGATAAAATTGTGATTATCAACAATTTAGGGCAAGAGTCCGTTCTGTTCCGTCTGCCGGAAGAACTCCGTCAGCAGGGATACAAAGTCAACGAACCGCGTCCGCTGATGGTTCGTCAGCGCGAACGCGTTATCATGAACCAGACGGACTACTCAAAAGATTACGGTACGCTTGCCATGGCGAATCTGTACAAAGGGCGCAAAATGCAGGGCGTCAAGCCGGGAACGGTTAAGAACCTGCTCATTTACGAGACGCTGCCCAAGCCGATTCATTACACCGGCGGAACGGAAATGATGTCGATTTTCGGCACGTTTACGTTGGAACGTCTTTTGGGAACCGTTCCGGTCAGCGAAGACGGCTCTGCGTACTTCAAACTGCCCGCCAACCGACCGGTTCTGTTCCTCGCCATGGACGAGAACGGGCATTGCGTCAAGAGAATGCACTCGTTCGTTTCCGTCATGCCGGGCGAAAACACAACCTGTATCGGCTGTCACGAAGAGCGTACTCTCACGCCTACCGGCGACGATCGGGACAAGCTCTTTAAGATCATGCACAACAACAAACCGTCGGAAATTCAGCCCGTCGCAGACATGAAAGACCTCGGACCGGACTTCCACGGCGTTTTCGACTTCCCCCGCGACGTTCAGCCGATTCTGGACAAACACTGCGTAAGCTGTCACAACTCCAGACGGGAAGACGGCGGCGTCAACCTGTCCGGGCACTGGACGCCCATGTACACCATCTCTTATACGCATTTGACGTGGTACAAACTCCTGGGTGACAACCGAAACCGGGCGGTGAGCAACTTCGACCCCTCCGAAATCGGAACGGGGTCCAGCCGACTTGTCAAGCTGATTGAAGAAGGACACCAGGGCGTTAAAATGCCGCCGGAGGAACAGACGGTTATTCGACACTGGATTGACGCCGGGGCGAACTTCGCCGGCACGTACGCCTCGGAAGCCTCTGGCGGCGTTGGCTATTACATGGCGAACATTCCCGTCTGGAACAAGCAGACGTGGCCGGAACAGGTCGCAATGCGCGACGCGATTTCCCGCCGCTGCGACTGCTGTCACGCTCCAACGGCTCAGGATAAAAATCGGGTAAAATACGACATCTACGTTGACAACTACTCTCCCGCCAACCCGAGAACGCGAACGGACTGCACCGTCGCCCACGATTTATGCGAGGGCAACGCCCGCTATTCCCGCATGGAGATTTTCGACCTGTCGTATCCGGAAGAGTCGAAGGCGCTGCTGGCGTCGCTGAGCAAATCCGCCGGCGGCTTGGGTTCCTGCGAAGCGAAGTCCGGCAAACCGGGTTTCGAGTCCACCGACGGCCCGGACTACCAGACGATTCTCCAGGGCATTCAGCGCGGGCGCGACTACATCCTCAACGAGGACAACCGGTATTCCATGATTTATGACGATAAGAACAACGGGGAAACGCCGTTGAAGTTCAAACCGCGCTGGGCGTACTTGCGAGAGATGATTCGTTACGGCGTTTTACCCG
>JAZUMX010000631.1:0-5896 GCA_045603865.1 Thermoguttaceae bacterium | reverse complement strand
CCTGGCAAAGATTCCGGAAAACGTTACGTTAGAGCAGGCTCTGATGTGCGTTGACGTTGTAACAACGGGATTTACCGCGGCGGAATGCGGCTGCGTCAAATTTGGAGACGTTGTCTGCGTTATGGGAATTGGCGCTATCGGGTTGATGGCGATTTGCGGCGCTCGCTGCATGGGAGCGGGCAGGATTATTGCCGTCGGCTCTCGACCGCATTGTCAGCAGCTGGCTCGGGAATACGGAGCTACGGATATTGTCGACTATAAACAATGTAACGTCGTCGAACGCGTTTTGGAACTGACCAACGGCTTGGGCGTGGACGCAACTCTCATTGCCGGCGGAGACGACGCCGTCTTGGAACAGGCGTATCAGATTACGAAGTACGGCATTGGAACCATATCCAATGTAAACTATTTTGGAGGAACCGGAAATTTGCCCGTCCCCAAGTTCTCCGGGGGCAAAGGCATGTGCGGTAAAACGCTTCGGATGGAACTGGCACGCGGCGGTCGAGCGAGAATTGAACGAATGCTTGCCATGTGCCAGTTTGGGCGAATCAATCCGCAAAAGCTGGTCAATCACGTCATGACAGGAATGGACAAAATCGGAGACGCATTGCTGCTCATGCGCGACAAAACCATTCCCGTAATCAAAATCATGGTTAAATATGACGAATAACGTTTGGAATGGAGAGAGTGAGCATGAGTCGTCGAACAACCTGCCTGTTTTGTCATTCTGAATTAGCGGAACCGCTGTTTCATCTGAAAAACGTCCCGGCATTGGCGCAAAACATGCCGGCAAATTCAGAAGAGATTAAAAAGGACGTCGGCATTGATCTGTCGCTGCATCAATGCCCGCATTGCGGTCTGGTTCAGCTTGACTCTCCGCCGGTGTTCTACTATCGAGACGTTATCCGTTCAGGCGGTTACGCCTCGACCATGAAAGACCTCCGCCTGGAACAATATCGAGGGTTTATCAAGGAAGGACGGCTCGAAAATAAAAAGATCATTGAAGTCGGCTGCGGAGCTGGTGAGTTTCTGTCTTTGTTACAGGAAAACTTCCCCGTTAAAGCGTATGGAATTGAACACAACCCCAGCCTGGTCGAATCGGCGCGCAACGCAGGGCTAAACGTTCAATGCGGGTTTATCGAAACCAGCAAAGAGAAACTCAATAACGCGCCTTTCGACGCGTTTATGATGTTCAATTTTTTAGAGCATTTGCCAGACCCGTCAATGTTCCTTCAGGGAATCGGTTCAAACCTGTCGGACGATTCCTGGGGGTTGATTACCGTTCCCGCCTGGGAATACATTTACGACCACAACGGTTTTTACGAACTCATTGCCGACCACATCGCGTATTATTCAAAAGACACGTTTTGCCGAATGCTGGAAATGAACGGCTTTGACATCGTTCATTGCGAAATAATCAACCGGGACACGTGGAGCGCCACGGTTAAAAAGAGGCGTCAGACGGATTTGTCCAAAATGGACAAGCATTTTTTCGATTTGAAAAATGAAATACTATCCGCCATTTTGTCATGGCATAATCAAAATAAGACGATTTCCGTCTGGGGAGCGGGTCATCAAGGTTTAACGGCGATATCGTCCATGAATCTTGAACCGTACTTGCAGTTTGTAATCGACTCCGCCCCCTTTAAACAGGGGAAGTACACGCCGGCGTCGCACTTGAAAATTATTTCGCCGACGGAGTTTTACAGCGCGCCCACCGACGTCGTTATCGTAATGGCGCCCGGCTATACGGACGAGATAGTTTCACTGTTGCAAAACCGGGTGAAGACAATCGCCGTCCTCCGAACCGATAACCTCGAAATCGTATCGGATCAATCGGGAGCGCCGGGTTGATAAATCTGGTTTGTCCGGTTGATGCATACCAGAACGAGTGTGCGGTTTTGATTTGTCGTTGATTTTTAATTTATAGAACATAATGAGCGTAACCATTCCTTCTGCTGAATCAGAAACAGTTGAATTCAAGTCGTCTTTTAATCAGGGCGTAATTGAATCGTTAACTGCCTTTGCAAATAGTCATGGCGGAAAAGTTTACGTTGACATTTCGGATAAAAGGGAAGCTGTTGGAGTAACGTTAGGAATGGAAAGCATTCCCAATTGGCTTAATGAGATTCGTACTAAAACAAGTCCATCGCTCATCCCTGACGTTGAGATTATTGAGGTAAATGACAGAACGGTTGTTGTCTTTTCGCAGCCAGAGTTTCCCATTAAACCTGTTGCTGTTTCAGGACGGTATTTTGTCAGACATGCCGCGTCAAATTTTGCGTTGTCTATTTCCGACGTTGTTTTGATGCATTTAAAAACGTTCAATGCCAGTTGGGATTACTATATTGATTCCGTTCATGATTTGAATTCCATTTCTATTGATAAAGTCAATGAGGCGATAGCGGTTATTCAAAAAAGACGTCAAACTCAAATAGCTGAAGCGCCGTTGGATTTTTTGCGAAAAATGGAGCTTTTACGGGACGACAAAGTTACCAATGCGGCTTTTTTACTGTTTTCCGCTAACGATACGTCTCAAACGACAATTGAATTGGGACGATTTCAGACTCCGACAATTATCAAAGATTCGTTGCGTACAAAATCGGATATTATTTCTCAGCCAAATCAGGTTATGGATTTTGTAAAAAAACATATCAATAAAGAAATTGTCATTACCGGTAACGCTGAAAATGAAGAACGATGGCAGTATCCGCTTGATTCGATTCGAGAAATTGTTATGAATATGATTGTTCATCGCGATTATCGCAGCGCAGCGGATTCTGTAATAAAAATATACAATGACCGAATTGAGTTTTACAATCCCGGCGATCTGCCAGATGGTTTGACAATTGACAAACTGCTGTCAAATAACTATATTTCTGCCCCTCGCAATAAAAAGATTGCTGATTTTTTCAAGGAAATGGGGATGATAGAGAAGTATGGCTCAGGTATTCGACGAATTATTACTCCCTTTAAAGAACGAGGTTCTCGCTTGCCAGTTTTTGAGTCCGTTCAAGGCGGTTGGCGAGTAACTGTTTATGCAACGCCCAATGTCGATTTTGTCGTTGAAAACAACGCTTACAACGACAATAAAGTCATTTACAACGACAATACCAACAAAAATGACGTTGTAAATGATGATAATTCATCGAAAACAGATGAACCTGTCGTTGTAAATCCAACTTACAACGACAAATTTGCTTCCTTTAATCTGTCGGGGAGCGTTGATAAATTACATCTATATCAGAAAATTTGTGAACTTTTTATCCAAAACTCAAGAACTACTTTATCAGAAGCAGCCAATTTGCTTAAAATCAATAAACGACAAGTTGACAGATTGGTTGCTCAGCTAAAAAAGGCTGGAGTAATTGAAAGAGTCGGTTCAGATAAATCGGGTTATTGGAAGGTCAATATAACTAAATAGTTTTTAGGATAATAATATCAGTCATTTCCATGAAAACCATATCCATTGTAGCTGGCTGTTATAACGAAGAGGGCAACCTTCAGGAACTGTACGACCGTTTGCGAGCCGTATTCGAGCGCAATGAGCAGTACGATTACGAGATTATTATTGCGGACAACTGCTCGACTGACGGCAGTCGGGACATTCTGCGGCGTCTGGCGGCGCAAGACCCCAAATTCAAGGTGATTTTCAACGCGAACAATTTCGGGCACATCCGTTCTCCGTTCAACGCCTTTCTTCACGCCAGCGGCGACGCCGTTGTTACAATGTGTTCTGACTTGCAGGAGCCGCCGGAGGTTATCGACGAGTTTTTACGCAAGTGGGAAGAAGGGTTCGAAGTCGTCGCAGGCGTCCGTTCCGGTACGCGGGAAGGCTGGTTTATGCCGATTTTCCGAAACCTGTACTACTGGCTGCTGGGGAAAGCGTCCGACAACTCGCATCTGCTCAAGGCGTTTACCGGGTTCGGTCTTTACGACCGAAAATTCTGCGACGCCGTCAAATTGTACCATGAGCCGTACCCGTATTTCCGCGGCTTGGTGAGCGAAATCGGGTTCAAACAGGCGCAGGTTCCCTTCGTTCAGGACAAACGCAAACACGGTCGAACGAAAAACAACTTCTTTACTCTGTACGACATGGCAATGACGGGGTTTGTCAACCATTCCAAACTCCCGCTGCGATTGGCAGTCTTTTTCGGGTTCTTCGCCGGGTTTGTCAGCTTTCTCATTGCTATTGGGTACCTGGTCGCAAAGTTGATTTGGTGGAATCATTTTCAGATGGGAACCGCCCCGATTTTAATTGGAATTTTCTCGTTCATGTCCGTTCAACTGTTTTTTATCGGGATTATCGGCGAATACATCGGCGCGATCTGGACGCAGGTCAAAAACCGTCCGCTGGTTATTGAAGACGAGAAACTGAACTTCGACGAAAAGGAAAACGAAAACAAGTAGATTCTGCGACCTCAACGTTATTTGTATTCAATGAGTAAATTTGAACAATTAGACCGCATATATCTGCAAACCCGCATGTTGCAGTTTGTTGACGCGCTGGCTGGCAAGACCGTTTTGATTACCGGCGCCACCGGCTTTTTCGGCAAATGGCTGCTTAAAAGTGTGATCGTATTCAACAGTATTTCGCAATCTAAGTGGCTCGTCGAAAGAGATAGCACATACCCTCGTTCGTTAGAACGCCCCAAGCCGCTGCGAATCATCGCCTTGTCGAGAAATCCCGGGGCTTTTCTGGAACGATACCCCAAATTCAGTCAATACGATTTTATTGAATACATTACCGGAGACGTCCGGACGTTTGAAATCGGCGGTCGTCAGGCTGACTTTGTAATTCATTGTGCGGCAGAACACGGGAGAACGGTCGAACAGGAAAACCCGAACGAGATGTATTCCGTCGTCGTTCACGGAACCCAGCATGCTCTGGACGTCGCCCGACAGTGCGGCGCAAGCCGGTTTCTGCTCACCAGTTCCGGGGCGGTTTACGGACCGCAGCCGCCGGAGATGTCGCACATTCCGGAGAGTTACGTCGGAACGCCTGTTACAGCCTACGGACAGGGCAAGGCGATTGCCGAGCAGATGATCAACCATTACGCTGACCGGTTCGGGTTCCAGTCGCATATCGCCCGCTGTTTCGCGTTCGTCGGTCCGTATTTGAATCTCGACATCCACTTTGCCGTCGGGAACTTTATTCGCAACGCGCTGGACAATCAGCCGATTGTTATTCAAGGCGATGGTACGCCAACGCGCTCGTACCTGTACGCGGCGGAACTGGCAATTTGGCTCTGGACGATTTTGCTTCGCGGAGAAAATCATTGCGTTTACAACGTCGGGTCAGACGAAGCCGTTTCTATCAAAGAACTGGCTCAACGCGTCGCCAGCCGCTTTGACGACCCTCCTGAAATCCGGATTCTGGGAAAGCCTGACCCAAGAAAACCTCGAGCGCAGTACGTCCCATGCGTCGATAAAATCAAAAATGAACTTGGGCTGTCGCAAGAGTACAGTTTAGACGACGCCCTCGACAGTACAATCGAATTTAATCGATAGCCAATAACAAGTAATTAAACGATATCATAGAAATTATCAAAATATAACAACTCGGACGTTGCCGTAATCGGTTGACAAATAATCATTATTCCCCCGCCCCTTGCAATTATTTCAATTTGTACTAAAATATTAAAAAGAATGAAACGGTTGTGCGTTTCAATACCTAGTTTCCTGCCTTTTTCATTACGGAGAATGACTCACATGAAAAGAACCGCATTAGCTATCGCTGCATCGTTGTTGTTTGCTGTTGGCTGCGAACCGATTGCGCCAACTACCGCCCCTACTGGCACCGGTACGGAAACCGCGCCTGTTGAAGAAACTGTTGTTGAAGAAACCACCGTCGAAGAAACGGTTGTCGAAGAAGCTACCCCAATCGAAGAAGCTA
>JAZUMX010000630.1:0-8110 GCA_045603865.1 Thermoguttaceae bacterium | reverse complement strand
GAGGGTTCGGCGATAAATGACGTCAGTCGGCGACTTGTCCTTTGGCAGAATCCCCGCCTGGGGGTCGTAAATCTGCCTGGCGATTTTGTCGTATCGCTGACGGTTGTCAATGTCTTCCAGCAAAAGATTGTACTGACTGATCAATTCCGGGTCACCGCCGGAAACGTTTTTCAAATATACTTTAGAGTCAGCGGTAAACGTCTTGCCGTCAACAATAGGCTGCAGTTCAGCCGCCGAGGCGAACGGCTGATTGTTGTACGTGGAAAGAACCGTAACCTTGACAAATCGCCCCTCGACGGGCTTGTCGAAGAGAATCTTTACCGTATCTTTGACGTTCTTCCGCATGGAATCCAGATTGCCAGTCCAGACGCACTCGCCCGGTTGTTCAGGGCTGGCATAGACGCGAATTTCCGTCTGACAGAACGTCCCGTTGTTGCTGGAGTCCTGC
The DNA here is from genome assembly GCA_045603865.1 of Thermoguttaceae bacterium. Taxonomy (GTDB): domain Bacteria; phylum Planctomycetota; class Planctomycetia; order Pirellulales; family Thermoguttaceae; genus RUG11551. The sequence goes on along the minus strand of JAZUMX010000630.1, from coordinate 7,662 downwards.
CGGGGCGTGTAAACGACGCCGCGAACGAGTTCCGTATTTTTCATATCGAATTCCACCCAGTGCGGCGGCGCTGGATTGTTCTTTCCAAACTCCGTATGCCAGAAATTGGCTTTATTCCCGTCGCAGGCAAAGACGGTTTTGTATACCGGATAGCTTTGGCTGTCCGTCCTGATGGAAATAACAGCCGCCTCGTCCGCAAACGCCGCGGCTGTCAAAAGACACGCCGCCATCGCGATAATAAAGGATTGAAATGCTTTCATGGCTAATTAGGGGGGGAAACTTCTCTGGAAACTGCTGGGAACCTCTGGGAGAGTTCTGGGAACTGCTGGGATAAATCCAAAATATACTGAAAACACTTGAGTTTTTCCTATGTTAAGCCTCTAGCTGCTAGCTTCTAGCTATTAGCTTGATAAGCCTGATTCGTGCGGTATCGCAAGAAATAGGGATAACCAAGCTAGCGGCTAGGAGCTAGGAGCTAATAGCTCATTTTTCGGGAAATTTCAAGTAGAACAAGTATAATTCCAGAATCCTCCCAGTCTTCTGATTGAGTTTCATTTTATCCCAACAAGAATTTAATTGCAATCCCCCCTGATACTGTATTTTATGAAATAATCTATAGGGTTTATCCTCTTGTACAATGCTAAATTTATGTTATAATGAACAAATGTCAATAGAATAATACAGACATTTAAAACAAGACTTTACAGATGAATATTCGCACTGCTTTTACCTTGGTCGAGTTATTGGTAGTTATGACTATCATTGCTATTCTTGTAGGGTTGACTCTTCCTGCTGTCAACGGCGCTCGCGAAACTGCCAGACGTGTTATCTGCACAAATAATCTGACACAGCTTTCCCGCGCCATGAATACGCATGTAACAACGCAAGGCTTTTTCCCGTCAGGCGGATGGGGATGGTTCTGGATTGGAGAGCCGGATTGCGGATACGGCTCTCAGCAGCCGGGCAGCTGGTTTTTCAATATTATGGATTATATGGAACAGGGCAACATACGGAATCAGGGCCTGGGTTTGGATGGGGCAGCGCGAAAAGAAGCGCTCAAACTCCGAATGAAAACCCCAATTCCCATTATCAACTGTCCAACCAGAAGAACCAGAAACGTCTATCCAACCAAACCCGAAGACAGAAACAAATACCTGACTCAGGCAAAAGACCATTCATTTGTGGGATTAAAAGGCAACGAAAAGGCGTCTGTTCAATATCTTTCCAATGTTGAAGAATGCATCAAGGGAGACTACGCTTCTAATGCCGGAACGTGGGGAAACGATATTTTTGGTCACAAAATTACTTATATGGTCAACGCCAACTCGTATAATTATACAGACTCCAATCAAAGCGGCAAAGATGCAAAATACACTTCTTTGAGAACCTGCGCCAAAAATGGCGGTCGCTGCGGAATCAGCTTTTTATTTAGCGAAGTTACCCCGGACGACGTTGAAGACGGTCTGACCAATACGTATATGCTGGGAGAAAAGTATCTTAATACGTTCAAGTATATTGTTGACAATGGAACCAGCAACGCCGATAACGAATCCGTATACGACGGCGCCGACAACGACAATCAGCGAATTGCCGCCGGCGGACCAATGAAGGACCGAAAAAACTATACCAATCTGGATAAATTCGGTTCTGCCCACGCGTTTTCATTCAATATGGCGTTTTGCGACGGCTCCGTGCGACGCGTGAACTACAATATCAACGAAAAAATTCATACAAATCTGTGCAACCGTCACGATGGAAACAAGATAACCGACTGGTCTTCAATTAGCGACGATTAACGTTTAGATAGTTTTCCTTACTCCTCGTTCGGTCCGACGGTAAAGCGAACGGCTGGACGGAGCGGGAAGCGTTTTGCCATGTCATTGATTTCGTCCAGCGTAACGCTTTTCAGAACGTTGATTTCGTCGTCGAGCGTAAAATACTGGTTTCGGCAAATCCAGTCAGAGGAAATCGTAAACGCTCGAGACAGGACGCGCTCCTCGCGCATAATCAGACTTGCCAGTTCCCGGCGCCGGCGCTGATCAAGTTCTTTTTCCGTAAACCCGTTTTTCAAGACGTCTGCGTAGACGTCTGCGACGATGTCCATGCACGTCTTTTCCTCTTCCGGAGCGCAGGAAAAAGAGGCGGTAAACGCGCCGACTTCGGTATAGTCGGAATAAGAAAGCTGAGCGGAATCCGCCAAGCCAACGTCGCACAACTTCCAGTAGAACCGGCTTCCAGACTCATCCCCAATAAGCGACGCAAACATTTTCGCGGCGTAATAATCCCGACCAACCGGATCCGGTCCAGGATACCAGTCGATTATATACTCTTCCGCCGCGGTCGGGTCAGCAATCCGATTGAACCGCTCTCCGGGAGTAAACGACTGCAAATTCCGTTTGACGTCGCGGGGCGTCCAGGAGCCGCAGTACTTCTCCGCCAATCGCGTTAAAAGATCGAAGTCGACTTTCCCCGTCGCGCAAAGGACAATGTTGTTCGGGGCGTACTGACGATTGAGATAATCCCGCATCATTTCCGGCGTCATGGCGTTGAGCGAGTCGACCGTTCCGATAATCGGGTTTCCCAGCGGATGCCCGTTGAAAAAGGCTCTGCGCGCCTGTTCGTCCATATCGTACGGCGGCTCGTCCTGATACATTTTCAACTCTTCCAGAACGACCTGACGTTCAGAATTGAAGTCCGACTCCCTCAGCGCCGGGCGCAGAACGTCTGACCACAGTTCTATAATCGGCTCCAGAAATTCCGGAAGAAACGAGGCGTAAAAGATCGTCGCGTCCTCGCTCGTACAGGCGTTGTTCGACGCGCCCATATCGTCAAAAGCGCGATTGACTTCTTCGACCGTCCGCTTTTGAGTCCCCTTAAAAATCATGTGTTCCAGAAAATGACTCATTCCCGATTCCGAAGGCGTTTCGTCACGACTGCCTGTCTTTACGAAAAAGCAAACGCTGACGCTGTACGCGTACGGAATCGTTTCCGCCAAAACCGTCAAACCGTTAGATAGAACTGTTGAATGGAATTGAGTCATGGGTTGTTTAATTCGGAATTCGGAATGCGGAATTCGGAATTACGCAAGCGTTCATCAATTGCTAATTGCTAATTGACAATTGCTAATTTTACTGAGCGAACATCGGCATAATCAAATCGCCTTGAGGACCTTGATCCGGCTGAGTCAGCGGGACTGCGTCGGGAGAGTTATTTAATTCGGAATTCGAAGTTCGGAATTCGGAATTTCGCGAAGCGCTGTTCGAAGATAATTCCGCATTCCGCATTCCTAATTCCGCATTTCCTGTCCCTCCCGCCGGTTTCCAGACGCCGATTTCGGATTTACCCGGCGTGAGTTCAATTCGGGCGTGTTTTTCCGCTATGTCAGAATCGTCGTTGTCAAACTCGCGCTGGCGATAAGCGCACGACTCTTTGGCGGCATACGTCGCGCCGCGGGAATCAACCAGCTGAACCAGGATTTTATGAACTCCCGGCTGAAACGCAACGGCGACAATTTTCAGATCGCGCATCTCGCCCTGTTTGAGTTCAATCGGGTTATCGACGACAACCTGACCGCTTTGAATCGAATTGGACGCGCCGGACGCTCGAATCGGTTCAATGCCGTTTCCAAAAAACGCGACTGCGTTGAGCGTAACGGTTTTAGACCCCTTATTGACAATTCGAATCAGGTACTGCGTTGGCTGTCCGACGAATGCGCTTTCCGCCTGCGGGGGCAGAATCGAGATCTTCACAGACTCGTCTTTCACGCGGACGCTGATCGATTTCGACGCTTCGAATCCCAACGAGTCGCGAATCTGAACCGTCAGCGACAAATTGTTGTACTGTCGCGCGTTGAGCTTCATATAAACGGACTTCTTCTCGCCCGGCTGCAGTTCTTCAAGCGTTAATGTTGCGGTTTTGTCGTCGCCAAATCCTTCTGGATGAACGCTTAAATCAATGTCTCGGCGAACGGCGTCGGTCGTATTGATTACGCTCAAAGAAAACATCTCGTTCTTGCCAAACTCGACCTCGTCAGGACCGTCAATTTCGATAATCAACGGCGGCGTGGTTTGAGTTGCGAGTTGCGGGTTGCGAGTTGCGAGAGGCGTTTGCGGAACGCTTTGCGTATTCTCACTACTGCCTACTGTCTCTTGCCTACTGCCTAAATTCGCCTTCGGCGAATCACTATTCCCTACTCCCTGTTCCCTATTCCCTGTTTTCTCTTTAGGAATGTCAATCTCTTGAACGGATTCCGGAACTGGTTCCAAAACCGGGGTTTCGTTATTTTTCTCTGAAAGGTTTTCCAGCGGCGAATCGTTATGAATGTCCTCGATTACCGGTGAAATCGCCGGAGCCGTGGCGCCAATTGCAGGATTGGGGGTTGGCTGCAAGCGGGGAACAATGGGCGAGGGGTTCGGAGTTGAATTCGCCGAAGGCAAATCGCTGCTGTTCCCTGTTTCCTGTTCTCTGTCCCCTGATTGCGGCAAGGCTTCCGTCAATTCCGGACCAGCCATATCCATAACAGGTTCCGCCGGAACGTCTGTCCGAACCGGACCTGGCGTATACGTTTTGCTAAAAGCCGAGGCACCAGAATTCTGCTTCAGCGCTCCCGAACTTCCGTTAATAATCGCTCTCCCTGTTCCAACAGGAGGATTTCCAGAGCTAACTGTCGGCTGCTGAGCGTAGGGATTAACCGGCATCTGAGCGGGAATCGGTTCAGGCGCTGGATAAACAGAGCCGTTGGAAGAACTCGGCGTTTGATTGTAAACCCGTTCCTGATTGACAGGCGTTGCAGAACGTCCTGCGCTCGATCGTCCCGTAATAATCCTCTTGGCGCTGGGTTCCGATTCGCTATACGGAACGGCGCCGGCGTTGGCTGCAGGAGGAATTGCTGCAGGAGGAATTGCAACAGGAGAATTCGCGGCGGGAGGAATTATTGTCCCTTCTGGCATATTCTCGTTGCCCGGCATTTCCCACTCGACGTTTCCCTGCAGAGTCTCGCCCTCGGCGAAATTCGGCATGGGTTCGCCGCTTTCAGGGTTATAAATCATTTCCCCTTTTTCGTTATAGATCGCGCCTTCTTGAGGTCGAAAATCCTCCGAATCCAGCGGAACAACAGGATATTGCGTTTTCTGCCCGCTGGGCATAACCGGATGGCTGGGCATAACCGGATGACTCGCATGGGAATGAGGTGGATTATACGACGGCGTCAGAGGCGGCGCAGGTTCGACATATTGAGACTGCGGCTGAACAGGCGCAGCGCCGCTGAGCCAGCTTTTTAACGACCACTTGTTTTGAATCGGTTCCTGCTGTGGGACTGCTGGCGGAACGTATTGGGAAGCGGGGTATTGCCGAGGCGTCTCAACAACGCCTTGCGGCTGTCCATACCCGTTGACATTAGTCAATTGCGGAGCTGGTACAGCAGGCATTTCGTAATCAGCGGTAGTCGGAACTGGCGCGCTGACCGCCCGAGAAGGGTTGGACGAACTGCCGCGTCCACGAAATACGTCAAGCAGAGTTCCTCCGGAATTGGAATTGTTCGTAAATCCATAGACGTTCAGACATGCCGCGCTCCAAACAATAGTCGATAAAGCGGCTGCGCTGATTATTCGCCAGAAGACATTCTTTTTCATATATTTCTCTGTTTAACCGTCTGTATTTTTAACGCTTATTCTTCATCAATAATCAAGGGAAGCGCCGGCGGCGTTTTGCGGCTCGGTACGTTCGATTCCGTATTGGGCGCAACCATCGGAACGGCTTCTTCGTATATGATTTCTTCTTCCGGAAGAGCTTCTTCCATCGGGACGGCGGGAGTTAAGCCGTCCATATTGTCATCGTCCATAAACTCCATTTCCGGCGACTCGTAGTTCGCGTCCGGAGAGTTAATATCCATAGCCGTTTCCGGCGACGCCTGCAATTCCATCGGAGCCATTCCGACAGACGGGGAATTGACGTTAATCGTTACTCCCGCCGAACTGTCGTTGGTTTGCGGAGCCGTCATTGGAATTCCAGACTGAGGCGCCAGCTCTTCAAGAGAGGGAAGCTCCCCAAAGACCGGAGACGACGAAGCGCCGGCGTTACTTCCCTGTTCCGTATTTCCTGACTGTTCCTTCGCATTGGCTTGTTCTGACAACAGCTCTTCAACGCTCGGCAGAGCAGGAAGTTCCGGATATTCTTCGACCATTTCAACCGGGGCGTTTTGCTCGGTCTGCGAAGGCTCAGCTTGTGTAGCGTTTGATTCCGTTTCCATGGGCAGCGCCGTTTCGGGAGCGCCCAAAGGCGGCAGATCCTCGACCATAACATCGCCCGATGCAATTTGAGCAGACGCCTGAGCCGGTTCCGGTTCTGAAACTGGCAATTCCGGGAACGGCATATCTTCGGGAGAAACCTCCGACGCGTCATTGTCAACGGTCAGTTCTTCCACGCTCGGAAGAGTTAAATCGTCTTCAGAATCCGCAAGTTTCACCTCGTCCGTCGTTTCCTGATTGACTTCCGACTCAGCGTTTGCCGGTTCTTTCTCAACGACAATTTGCGAGTCCACCACGCCTGAACAGAGCTGGTTAAGCAGCAGAGCGTTGCCATTGGCGCTGACTTTGACGTCCTCGGCGATTTTGGCAATTCGCTGTTGTTCCTGTTCTATGAGTTCGGAACTCTTCTGCTCAATGGTCGTTCGGTATGTATCCATACGCTGGTCGTATTCGTTGGCGGCAATTGTCAAAACGGGAGCTCCCATCGATTCCAAATTCGAACTGACGCGAAGTTCCGGCTTGGAGAACTGTCCGCTTATCGTTCCGTTGAGAGTAATCTTTTCAACGTTTTGAGCCAGTTGATTCAATCTCTCGACATTGCTTTGAGAACGAACGCCGCTGACGCCAATCGAAACGGACGGCGCCGTCTGAGCCATCGCGTACTCGCCCTGAATTTTGCCATCGGCGACAATAAACTGAATGCTTCTCGTTTGGATAAACGGGGTCTTTTCATCCGGTTCCAGTTTAACGTGCAACCCGTCTTCCAGACCAAACTGCGCTCCGGGATTAACGTTTGAACAAACATACTCTACTTTAATTTCCGTCCGGTTTTCACCGCGCCGCGCTTCCATGCGAAGGCGAGCCGACTGATCTTCTCCAAAAGCAACGTCGAGCGTCAGAGGCTTGCCGTTCGGCGTGGTTGAATAATTGGTAATTACAGCCGAGAACGGAACCGTCTGATTCATAAACTGCGTCTGACCGGTCAAACGAATCTGACCGACCGTCAACAGCTCTTGAGTTTCAATGCGACGAAACGACAGCGCAGACGGATCCAGCTTGTCCACCGGTCCCAACGCCTTTTCCAAATCCGTCGGAAGCCATCGGCAGAATTGGCGGATTTCATACAGGAACTGACCTGTAAACGCTGTGTAATCCTGACCAAAGAGGTATTCGGTAACAACTCCATTTGTTACAGCAGGAACGTTTGATTCCGCCCGGCTTTGATCGCGTTTGCCGCGAAGGTTGTTCAACAGAGCCGCATTTCTTTGGTTATACAGGCTTTCCTCAATCGACATGTCGCTCAACGCCATCTTCATTCTCTGCTGATAAGACGTTGCTTGAGCTTTATCGGCGTCAGTCGCTTCTTCGCCGGAAGACAACAGACGTTCCTGAAGAACCTGGATTTGCTTCGTAATAT
>JAZUMX010000629.1:0-8910 GCA_045603865.1 Thermoguttaceae bacterium | reverse complement strand
AAAGCGTGTAGATTACCAGAACCGACTCAATATCCGATTCGACGCCCGTCGTTCCAATCGTGTCGAAGTCGCACTGAACGAACTCGCGATAGCGCCCGTGCTGCGTGTTCTCTCCGCGCCAAACCGGGGCAATGTGGTATCGCTTAAACGGCGTGCCGAGTTCATTGATATGCTGAGCCGAAAAGCGGGCAAGAGGCACCGTCAGGTCAAAGCGCATGCCGACGTTTCGTCCGCCAGCGTCCTGAAACTTGTACATCTGCTTGTCCGTTTCGTCAGAGCCTTTGCCTTGAAGAATTTCCAGATATTCCAGAGCAGGCGTGTCGATGGGAGCAAAACCAAAAGATTCGTACACCTCCGCCGCGGCGTTGATAATCTGACGGCGGGGAATCATCGTTTCCGGAAGGTAATCCCGGAAACCCTTTAGCGTTTGAGGGGTAATCATAAGTATTTGGATGTAAATGGAAGGAGCAAGGTGGGAGATTTTAAATCAGAGTTTGCTATTTTGAATGATTAACAGGATATGCGCCAGCAAAACTCTCGCAACCCTATCCAGACTTCTTCGCTAAAACTAATGAGCAGTTCTTATCGACTTGCCGTTTTTCGGTCCGAGGAGGGCTTCTGCGTATTCGTAAAGCTGTTCGGAGTCGTCAAAAAACTTATCGTAGACCCAGTTGTCTTCGTACTCGCAGCGTTCTGTTGAATAAATGCGGCACACGTCAGGTCGATGTTCGTAATTTTTGCAGTAGTTGTCGTCGCCGAGGTTTTTGCATTTGGTGGAAACCAGCAGAAACCAGCTGTCGTCTTCTGTAAAAATGGCGGCGTGTTCGTGCAAAATGTACCATCGATAGTTTTCAAAGTCTGCCCAGTCCGTTGGGGCGTCGATAGCCAAGGCAAAATATCGACAGCATTTGCCGTTGCAGTAGTCGCATAAATTGACTCCTTCCGGCAGCGTGTCCCGATCTGGCTTGGTGAGAGCAATTTTCGACGAAGTATAAATCTGAGCCATAAAATATTCCTTTATTTTATTAAAAGAAGAAGGAATTGCTTTTTATTTATCGCGATATACGATTCGACCGCGATCCAGGTCGTAAGGGCTAATCGCAACGGTAACGTGGTCTCCGGCGACTACGCGAATGAAACTCTTGCGCATTTTACCAGCCAAGCGGCAGGTAACGATGTGTTCGGAGTTGTCAAGTTTAACGATACACGCTCCGCGAACGGCTTCTTTCACTACTCCAGTAGCTTGAATGAATTCTTCTTCTTTGTTACTCATATAGTACCTCGTCATAACAACCATAAGAAATAATTTGCTGTAACCGCTACAGTATTATTCCCTTTATTATACAGGATTTTTCTTTTTTGTCAAATAAATTGAATGGGAAATTTTTAAAAAAGAACAAAAAAATAAATAGTTTTTGTTCAATAATTATTTAATTGTCTTGACATGACTGACAATTAATGTATAATTTTGACGTGAATTTAAAGACGGCTTGCGTATTTTAGTAGAAGATTTGTCGTTATCGTCCAACCTCATCTTGTTTGTATTCAAAGCCATGTGTCAGAATTTTGAAGAAATGTGTAAAAATCGCGGTTTATCCATAACCGTTCAGAGACAGCAAGTATATCAGGCTCTGATGACATTTACTTCTCATCCAACTGTTGACGTTGTTTACGATCAGGTGCGAAAGTCTATCCCGACGATTTCCCGCGCGACTGTTTATCGAACGCTTGAAACGCTGGCGGACGAAGGACTTATACAGAGAGTGCTGCATCCAGGTTCGTCCGCTCGATACGACGGCAACCCGAAGCCGCACAACCATCTGGTTTGTACGGTTTGTGGTAAGACAGAAGACTGCATGGATTCCGATTTGAACGCAACGCCTTGTCCAAGCCGTTCTTCTACTGGATTTATGATTTCCAACTGCGAAATTACTTTCCGCGGCGTCTGCCCGGAATGTCAAAAGAAAATGGTCGGATAAGCGTATTTGAAGAGCGCAAAGAGCGCGATTCTTTTTCAAAACGGAACGCTGTAATTTAGCGACTCTCCCACATCGATGGAAATATACCCAAAATAATTAAGTTGTTCCATCAACTTGGCAGCTCGACCGTAACCAATTTTGAATTCCTTTTCCAGCATTTCTGCAGAAACGCGTTCGTTTGTACTGCATAGCTGGACCGCTTTTTCAAACAGCGGATCGGTATTAATTTTGGGAGCTTTGTCTTCCGAAGACGTTTGCTCTTGCTCTTGAGCAGTAATAAAGACTAAACGAGTAAGTCCAGTCTTTTCGTCTTTAGCCATCCAGAGTTCGCCTTTGCCAATACATCTTTTCAGATCAAAATGAATTGACGTTGGATATTTGGTATCATAATCTGAATCTGGAATAATAATTACGTTTGGGGGCAGCATGGGATTATAGATAGTAAAATAACGGTTTACGCATTCAAGACGCTCCTGACAGGATGCGTTTCATCAATGACTCCCGTTATCGTACCATAATCAAGTTCCGTTGTCAAGCGCCGACAGATTTGGAATTCGCCATTTTAATTTTCCCCAATTTTGCTCACGCTACTGTGGGCTTGTAATAAAAAGTGATAGCGCTATAATAAAACCGTTATTTGAAAAAACCCAAAAGACATAAACAATATATTTTGAAAGGAAACAGAACGATGAGTAAAACATTGGTAGCGTATTTCAGCGCCAGCGGCGTAACAGCAGCGGTGGCGAAAAAACTGGCGGCGGCTGTCGGCGCGGACTTGTTTGAGATTCACCCAGAACAACTCTATACGGACGACGACCTGAACTGGCAGAACAGCCGCAGCAGAAGTTCTGTCGAAATGAACGACCGATCCTGCCGTCCGGCGATTGCGACGACGCTGGAAAACATGGCGCAGTACGACGCCGTTTTAGTCGGGTTCCCCGTCTGGTGGTATCGGGAACCGTCCATTATCGACACGTTCATGGAAGCGTACGATTTCAGCGGAAAGAAAGTCGTTCCCTTCTGCACGTCCGGCGGGAGCGGGCTGGGCGACTCCGCTCAAAACATGCAAGCCCTGGCGCCCGGCGCGACGGTTGTCAACGGCAAGAGGTTCTCTCCCAGCGTTTCGGAAAGTGAACTCAAAGCCTGGGCGGAAAGGGTTTTGTAAAAACGATTAATCATATTTCAGAAATGACTCCCAAAGCGAATCGAATTGTCCGGCTGGCGCTTGACGCCTTAATGCTGCTTATGCTGACGCAATTGATGGCGTATCACGCCTCAAGCGAAGCGGCGCATGAATGGCATGGCATTGCCTTGACCACGCTGCTTGTCGTCCATCAATGGCTTAACAGACGTTGGTATGCGTCGCTGTTTTCCGGTCGATACACCCTTCAGCGCGCTGTCATGACAGGCGTTTTTGCGTTGACGCTAATCGCCTTCGCTCTGACGGCGTTTTGCGGCTTGGCGATGAGCTCTCACGCAGCGCCGTTCCTCTTTGGGCTGGCGCCGTCGTCTTTCGCTCGACCAGCGCACCTGGCAGCGTCCTACTGGGCGTTTATCCTGACGGGAATTCACGTTGGGCTGCACATCCCTGTTATGTTCGGACGATTCAAGCCGGGGAGAGTTGCAAAATCGCTATTACATCTCGCAGCGACGGTTATTGCCGGCGTTGGATTTTATCTGTTCTTAAAGAACGGGATTCCAGACTATATTTTCTTACAGACTTCGTACGCAGCTGTAGACCCCAACAAAACGCTGTGGTTCTCTGTCCTGGAAAACGCGCTCATTCTGACGTTTTGGGCGTATGCGGGCGCGCTGATAATATCAGCAATAAAACCAACAGGCAAGAGTCGCTTCTTGCCTGTGTTAGGAATCGTTGCCACGATCGCTGTCGGCTGGACGTTAAATGTAACTGTCCCTCAATCGGACGCGCCGGACGAGGAGATTGAAATCGACTTGGGCGAATCCATATACAATCGTTCCAGCCTTTTCAGAAAGATTTCCTAAAGGGTTCAACGACTGCCAAAAAACAGTTTGCACCCGAGTTTTCCAGCCTCTCGTCCCTTTTGTCTACGACGAAAATCGCGCTTATCGGATGAACCCTGCAAGAAATTTTTTAAAAATTTACTAACGTTTTGTTTAATTATTCGTATTACTTATCAAATAAATTGAAATTCACCCGATTTTTTCCTAATTTGCTTATCTGTATCAGGTAGGCGCTTATCGAAAGGATCAAAAAGAACATGAAATTCCTACACACTAACAACAAACCGAGACACCCCATTTCTTATGTTACAATAGGGTTTATGAATTGGAGACCTAATGTATAAATACTAAGTTTATTGGGGTTGTCGCATAGCAAATTGACGAGAACTCCAATGAAACTTATTAACGAACTTATTGAATTCGCCCTTCAGCATGATATGCTCACCGAAGAGCATAAACGAAAGTTGCAGGCAGACGGGTTTTACACGTTCTATCACGAAGACAACGATGAAGAGCAGGAAACCTATTGGGAGCGTATTGCACGAGAAAATCGGGAACGCGAAGAACGGGAACAGGACTGTCTTGAAGATGAACTTGACCGAACCTATTATGGCGAGTTTTATCATCCCGGCAAGCGTTACGGCAGACGTCATCACGGCGGAGGGAGAAACACTCACAAAACCAAAAAAACCGAACTGGAAATTCCGGATTTGGAGCAGCGATTGCGCGCGTCCTTCAAAAAGTGGGACAAATCTCTCAAACCGATCGTACAGACGGTTTCCTTCCTCACAAATCATGGCATGAACGCTCAGGGACGGGATCTGACCACGTGGCAGAACGCCTCAAACTGGCTTTTCGAGGTTAATGGACAACGGCTTATGGAGGCAGTTTCCCAACTCGAGGTTGCACAAATGCTCAAGTTAACTCAACTTTGCAGCCTTCTTACGTGGCGCTATCTGCGGGAACAGCTCGCTGAACCGATCCGTCAGTGCAAAGGCGAGTGCGTTACCACGTTCAAGGAACTGATTCGGGGTACAAACGAGCCGCTTTCCGAAAGCGCTCAAAACATGATTCAAAACGATCTTTTCGCTCAAGTTTACAGACTTGCGGAAGGTTGGTCGAAAATCTGTTAATCGTTTTCAATTTTTTGAATTTAACGTATAACCGAAAACTGACATATATATTTTTAAGAAAGAATCCAAATGAACAATAACCTTCCATCTGTAACGCTTTCCGAGGCAAAATCAATCATCAAGGCGCTGGCTCAGGATCAGAGCGTGCTGCTTTTATCCCCTCCTGGAGTCGGGAAGTCGGAATCCGTCATGCAGGCGGCAGCCGACGCGGGACTTGAGTGCCGCTCGCTGCTGGGCACCCAAATTGCGCCGGAGGACGTTTCCGGCATTCCGCGAATCGTTGGGGAACGCTCGGTTTTCTGCCCTCCTCGCGTGCTTTTGCCGGAGGAACCGAAACCGTTCTGCCTGTTCCTGGACGAGTTGCCGGCATGCACGCCCGACATTCAGAAGTCGTTTTACTCGCTTCTGCTTGAGCGTCGGCTAGGCGAGCACCTGCTCCCGAAAGGCACATGGGTTGTGGCGGCAGGAAACCGGGCGGAAGACCGATCGCTGGTGCGTTCGCTTTCTGCTGCGCTGGTAAACCGCGTCATCATTCTCAACGTCCGCGTTGACGTAAACGAATGGCTCGAGTGGGGAAAGCAGGCGGGAGTACGCAAGGATGTTATATTGTTTATCACGTTCCATCCTGATTCACTTATACGCCCGATCCCGAGTACGCCGGCTCCATTCTCAACGCCTCGAGCGTGGGTGAGTTTAGCCAATTCGCTGGATCTGCTTGAAAAGGCGGGAGATCTTAAACCCGAAGCGATACGGGCTATCGCATATGGTCGTGTTTCGCCCGGAGACGCTGAGGCGTTTACCCGATATATCACTGGAGTTTCTTTTAATTGATGTATCCCTCGAGACGCTTTTGGATGAATGTGAAGATGAAGACTGAGGAATTTAAGCACGCGAAAGGATCCACATGAACGACAACTTTCCAACTGTAACGCTTTCTGAGGCGAAATCCATCATCAAGGCGCTGGCACAGAAACAGAGCGTGTTGCTTTTGTCCCCTCCGGGAGTCGGGAAGTCGGATTCCGTCATGCAGGCGGCAGCCGACGCTGGGCTTGAATGCCGATCGCTGCTCGGGACTCAAATCGCGCCCGAGGACGTTTCCGGCATTCCGCGAATCGTTGGGGAACGCTCGGTTTTCTGCCCTCCTCGCGTACTTTTGCCGGAAGACCCGAAACCGTTCTGCCTGTTCCTGGACGAGCTGCCGGCATGCACGCCCGACATTCAGAAGTCGTTTTATTCGCTTCTGCTTGAACGTCGCCTTGGCGAACACCCGCTACCGAAAGGGACGTGGGTCGTGGCGGCTGGAAACCGCGCCGAAGACCGATCGTTAGTGCGTTCGCTTTCGGCGGCGCTGATAAACCGCGTCATCATACTCAACGTCCGAGTGGACGTGAAGGAATGGCTCCAGTGGGGACATTCCGCAGGAGTGAGATCCGAGATACTTTCGTTTATCACGTTTAATCCTGATTCCCTCATGCGGTCGATTCCATCCACCCCGGCTCCGTTCTCGACGCCTCGTGCGTGGGTGAGTTTATCCCGCTCGCTGAACCTGCTTGAAAAGGCGGGCGCGCTAAATCCTGAATCAATGCGGTCCGTTGCTTACGGTCGGGTTTCGCCTGAGGACGCCTCATTGTTTACCGTTTTCACTGAATCGAATCTCGGATCGCTCAAAAAACCAATCGAGTACCTGAAAGGAGAGTCGCCGTTGCCGGATGACCGGACTCAGCGCTGGTTCATCCTGCATGGAATTCGTCAGCTTTTACTGACCCAGTGGGATTTCCTCAAGGAAAACGCGTCCGGGAATCAAATTAATGCTTTTCTTCAAAAAGTCAAGCGGGAAGAACGCGCGGCATTATTGCTGGAACTGGTCGAGAAATGGAGCGAACTCGGCGCGGACAAGGCGATTTGCAAAACGCTCGAAGAGATTACCGGAATCACAATTTGATCGAATAAAGAATAACTAAGAACAAATAACGAAGAACGAAGAGTGAGCAGAAAATCATTGATCTTCTGCTCAGTCCTGAATTTAATCATGGAGCGCTCATGTTCAATCATACTATTGTACAATTTGAATCACTGGATCAGAAGACCCGCCTCGTCGCGGCGCTGAATTTCGTCTGCGCTGCCCGTCCGTACCTTTCGGGGCTGGCGAGCCTGGTGAAAATTTACGTCTCGAATTTGGTGGATACTGCGGGAATCTCCGCGTCGGGCAGACTCCTCATCAATCCCCAGTTTCTGGAGAACCAGTCTCTTCAGGATCTCGGCTTCATCCTTGCACACGAGCTTATGCACCTCGTTTTGCAGACGCACGAACGCGAAGGGAATTTCGCCGACCACGATCTGGTCAACATCGCCCACGATTTTATCATCAACGATGATTTAATGGAAGATTTCGCGACTAATCAGAATAACCGCCCACCGGCTGGGGCTCTGCATTGGTTGGATTACGAAGATTCCATCAAAGACTGGAAACCCGCCAACGAGTACTCGCTTGAGGAATTGGTCAGCGTTCTGAGAAAACAAAACATCTCTCCCAAACAGGCATGGGACAACGATCGCACCTTTACAGTAACGAGTTCTGACAAATCCCTTTCCGGCGGGGGCGGAGGAGGGTCATTGGGCGATCTCCTTGTAGAGGCCGGGATTAACGCATCCGGACTTAATAAAAACAAGTCCCGAAAGAATCCAAAATCCCAACCTGCCAATTCTGCTGATACTCGCCCAAAGAACAAACAAAGCGGCTCCTCCTTGAGAAAGCGCATTAAGAACCAGTTGGACGTTATTTCAGAAGAGGACGAACTGAACATTTTTCCTGACCAGTCCCCAGAGTCCCTGACCCGCGAGCAGAAGAGCGTTCAGCAAGCCGCCATTCGTTCCTACTCGGAAGCGGTTATGATGGACGCCCTGAAAAAAATCGAAAACGCCAGCATTGAACGCGGCGATGAATACGGCAACGGGTACGGCATGATAGAATTGCTTCGCGGAAGTTACGTTACACCATGGGAGGCCGCCCTTCAGCGATGGTTCGACTCGGTCGTGCCGGGAGACCGTTCGTTTGCAAGAGCATCCCGCCGCGGCGCATGGCGAACCGACGTCGTTCTGCCCGGTCGGAAACGGGAAGGTTGGACCCTGCATATCGTTTTGGATACCAGCGGATCCATGACCTGGGCTCTCCGGGAAGCATTAGGAGCCATTGACCAGTTCTGCCAGAACAACAACGTTGAAAACATACATATTTTACAGTGTGACGTTGACGTTACTGCGGATGAGTGGCTCGAAGTGGGAACTCTCGAAAACTTTGAGGCAAAAGGTTTTGGAGGAAGCGACATGTCCCCCGCTATGCTGAAGCTTGCAGAAGACCCGGAAGTAACCGCCGTCATCGTTCTCACCGATGGCTACATCGGCTATCCCGAAAAGGAACCCCCTTATGAGACCCTTTGGGCGATTGTCGACAGAGGAAATACCGATTTCAAATATGGAACCGCCATCCTGATCGAAGATTAGCCGGGAATAATTGCCGCGGCGTTTATCGGTTTGACTCTAAATGTAACAACTCCTCAATCGGGATTGCCGGTCGAGGAGTTGAAAATTTTCTTGGACGATTTCTGTCGGACGACGTTATTGAACTTCTATAACGGCGACGGCGTTGTAGGAATCTTTGAATACGTTTTGCCCCGTCAGCAGGACGACGGCTTCTCCGGTTTTGACGTATCCGCGCTTTTTCGCTTCCGCGACGATGTCAGCGTAGTTCTTAGCCTTGGGCAGATACATGGGAATCACGCCCCAGTAAAGAGCCATTCTTCGCGCGGCTTCCAGAA
>JAZUMX010000628.1:0-5882 GCA_045603865.1 Thermoguttaceae bacterium | reverse complement strand
TTCCTTCGCCCTTCTTCGTGAATCCGCCAGCGGCGTCGCCTTCTTCCGTTCCCTGTTCGATCTTGGCGTTAACTTTAACGTTATGACCGTTGGTGTCGAAAATGGCGCCGCCCTGCTTGATGTAATACTTTATGCTGCCAGCGGCTGTAAAGAAATCTGTGTTGTTGTCTGCAACAGCCTGAATGGTTCCGCCGTTGAAGTTGAACGTACTGCCGGCTCTTGATCCGCCTTTTGTACCGAACAAGGCAATCGTTCCGCCGTTGAGGTTAACGGTAGTTGTTCCTTGCCCAAACCACAGTACGCCGCAAGCAGGGTCGCCGCCAGTTGTGTAGGCGCCCGGGACGCCAAGCGTAAGAGTTCCGCCGTTCATGTTGAGCGTTCCCTTGGCGTTGTCGTTGTTTGCGCTGATAAGAATTCGACCGTCAACCTGCATTGATCCGCCGTTGATGGTTAAAACGCCAGTGCAGTTTCCGTTGGTTCCCAGCTGAATGCTGCCGGTGTTGTTCCCGCCGTTGCGGATTGTTACATTTCCGGAGTCCACGACCAGGGTTCCATTAGAGCCGTTTCCGATCATGACAGAATTGGCGTAACCATCGGCGCCCATATTGACAACGCCGTCGCCAGCGTCAATGACAGCCGTTCCGCCGTTCCTGACGATCAGTCTGGATTTGAAACTCGAGCCGGTAATATTCAGCGTTCCAGCAGAAACGTACGTCAGCCCGGTATACGTATTGGCGCCGGAGAACGTTGCCGTTCCTTCTCCCAGTTTTTCTACAGAAGCGGCTTCATATTTGTTCATATTGTAAGCGTCTGTAATTGGGGTGGAAATAATCAGGTCAGGCAGATCGTCAGTCGCAGCGCCGGCGTTGCGGGTAACGTCCGCCACGTTCAGACGGGTTGTATTTACGTTAAACGCGATAGCGGCGTTGGGGTTGTTCGGATTGCCGGAAATCAGAACCGGGTTGGCGGCAGAATCGTCGTCGTTTCGAGTAACGTAAACGTTATCCGACAGTTTGAACGCCTTATAAGTTGCATGTCCGTCTTCCGCATAAATTGACGCGCCGTTTTTCAACGTTACGTTCGACAGGTTATTGAAGAACGCGCCGGCGTTGGAAATGCGTCCGCCGTTGACGGTAATCGGAACCAATGAGGCATTCTCGCCGTTGGTCAGGACGTCGTGACTGGCAAAGCGAAGCTCGCCGCCTTCGTTTACGACAACGCTCCTTCCAGACTGCAATTTACCCAGAACCGAGGTCTTATTGCCGCCGTTCCAGCCAGCAGTCGCTATTACAACGCCATCGTCAATAACCAAATTCCCGGTGAAGGAAGAACCGTTGTTTGACAGAGTCAGCGTTCCTTCTCCCTTCTTGTTCAAAGCGCCGCTGCCGGAAATCGCGCCTGTTACCGTCAGATCATGGTTAGCGGCGATATCAAACAATCCGTTCATGTTCAACTCAACCGGATTGGCATACGTTGCGGCGCTGTCGCCTTCGAGGAACTTGACGCCCTTCTTGTTGACGCCGTCAATAGTCCACTTGGCGGCAGAAATATCTGCGGTATTGGCGTAATAGTACGGATCCGTTACCGGCGGTTCCGGCGGCTCAGGTCCGTCCAGCTTCATCAGAACGAGGTTGTTGTTTGCCGAGGTCAAATACCAGCTGTCTGTTTCAGCCGAGTTGACTAACAACTGAACGCTGTTCAAATCAATGCCCATTGAAGAGGAATTAATCAAAACGTAGCCGCTGTCGGTACTGTTGTTCCACCAAGAGGTTTCGTCGCCGTTGTTAAACGTGAGGTTGACAATTCCAGAAGCCAGCGTTGCGGAATTCGTCGTGAGAAGATCGTAATCGTTTGCTGCAGCGGTGTAGCCGTTGAAGTCGAAGTAAATCGCGCCATCGTTCATTGTCAAGGACGCAGCAGTGATACTCGCCGAGGCAGAAGTTTCGCCAATGATAAACGAACCTCCATTGAGGGCAACGTTTGTTGAACCAATGCTGGCTCCTGTCTGGAATGCCGCGCTTTCTCCCACTGTTACGTTAGAAGACGCCAGCCGTCCTGTACTTGACAAAAGCAGCGTACCTTCTGAAACGGTCGTTGGACCGGTATACGTATTGACCGCCGTCAGTTCCATCGTACCAGCGCCGGCTTTAATAATTTCCGTTGAATGTTTAAGAGCGCCGGATGTTTGGTACGTCGGGTCGACAATCACAGCAGAAATAACAAGGTCAGAAACGTTATCATTAACCGCTGCGTTCGCACTGGTAATTTCTTCGACAGTAATTGTCGATTTTGAAGTTCCCCCACTTATAGCGCTACTGGTCCCTCCAAAACCAATTACGGCGTTAGGTTTATCCGGATCTGCCGTAATAGTTACAGGAGCGCCGGCGGTGTCGTCAGCATTGCGTTCCACTTTTAAGTTATGCAGTTTGTATGTTTTCCATGTTGCATTTCCATCGGCAGCGTGGAGGTTTGCGCCGTTTCTCATTGTCAGGTTGGTAAGATAGTTATACGTTGCGCCCTCGTTTGAAATCTTTCCACCGTCAACAACGAATTTGAACGGACTTTCGCTGTGAGCGTTAATGAAAATATCCTGAGCGGCAAGAACCAGTTCTCCGCCTTCGTTGACAGTAATCGTTTTAGCGCTGGTAACGCTTCCTAACGGAGACGTGCTGGAACTCTTCCAGCCGGACGTTGCCTTGAGTTTGCCGCCATTAATAGTAATGTTGCCAGTATAATTGCTGTCCTGACTGCTCAAAACAAGGGTTCCCGCGCCGGTTTTTGTGAATCCGCCGCCGCCTTTAATTTGACCGCTAATGGTCAACGCGTCAGACTGAACGTCATACGTTACTGTAGCCGTGTTATTGATATTGGTTCGGCATTTAATAAACGAATCTCCGGTTGACGTAATCGTACCGGTTCGAGCGCCGAAGTCCAAGCCTGTGCCGCTGGAGTTGTATGCGTATTCTGTCTCAATAACGCCGCCTTCCAGGGTTAAGTTTGTAATATGAGTATACGTTGCGGGGATGAATGTACCGCGAATGATTACGTCGTTAGGCGAACCGTAGCCAAGTGGGTTATGCTGGTGAGCTTCCAGAGTCGCTCCGGATTCAATCGTTACAACGCCAGTTCCGAAAGAGCCTGTTGATTTATTTGGAGAATTAACAATAACAAGACCTTCTGCAATTGTAAACGGATTCGTAAATGTGTTTGTATTGTTTATGTACAACGTTCCTTCGCCGAGCTTTTTAATAGTGCAGTTGCCGGAGTACCGCGAAATTACGCCCGTCAAATTAAGCTGAGAATTTTCGGCTGTAGTAATTTCAAACGTTCCATCGGTGCGAAGTCTGATAGGACCGGAAATCGTTGAAACAGTGGGATTAGCAGCCGTTGCGCCGTCCAAAGCGTAAGAAAAGAACTTAACGCCTTCGTTCAATACGTCGTACGTGCCGCCGCCGGATGACGATGCCGTACCGCCGTACATGTGAAGCTCGGTATTGTTGAGCGTTTCATTTCCAGTGTTGTTGTCCATCGTACCGTAGATGTACATTTTGGTAGTAGACGAACCGTATCCCAGCGAATCGTGCGTAGCGCATAACAGCGTTGCGCCTTCGGCAATTGTAATCTGACCGTTAAATCGCTTACCATTGCCCATATTGCCTGTAATTTCAAGACTTCCTTCCTGAAGATCGACGTTATTATTAATCCAGGTACTGGTTGTCAACTTACCCGCTCCGGATTTAACCGTTTTGGCTTCGCCGTTATTGGTAATTGTATAACCAATCGACATGGTATCATCTTCGCCAGGAGCGAATTCCAAAATGCCGCTGTTATTAACCGCACCGGTTCCGAGCGCGCCTTCGCCGGTTACCTTGAGCGTTCCGGCAGAAATCGTCGTTCCGCCAGTATAGTTGTTCGCGCCAGACAGCGTCAGCGTTCCCGTTCCGTCTTTAGTTAAAGCGCCTGCGCCGGTAATAACGCCAGCGAACTGAGAGTCTTCCGTATTATTAATAGTAACCGCCTGACCGTTGTTGTCCAGATTGCCAGCGCCGGAAAGATTGTACAGCGTTCCGCCCGCCGACAGAACCAGCGTACCA
Organism: Thermoguttaceae bacterium; assembly: GCA_045603865.1. Classification (GTDB taxonomy): domain Bacteria; phylum Planctomycetota; class Planctomycetia; order Pirellulales; family Thermoguttaceae; genus RUG11551. Next base: position 1,788 of record JAZUMX010000628.1, on the reverse strand, counting down.
GCTGAAATCTTTGTAGAACCGGTGTACGCGGGAGCCTGAGACAGAATCAGCGTACCTGCGCCCATCTTTTCTACTGCGCCAGTACCGGAAACCTGCCCGCCAAACGTCAATTCGTAGTTTTCAGCAACTTCAACTGTGCCGTTGGCGTTCATTATAACGGGATTGGAATAGGTAATATAATGGTTGTCGCCAGTAATGAGCTTAGCGCCGTATTTTTCACTTCCGTCAATCGTCCACTGGCTGGCAGTAATGTCGTCTGTATTGGCAAACCAGAACGGACCCTCTGCCGGGGGAACGTCAGTTGGAGACAGATAAATATAATTCTCATCATGCGTCAGCGTCCAACTGCTTGTTGGAAAACCAGAGACAGTTACCTGCATATTGCTGACTTCCCCTACCGTACCGCTATAACCTTCTTGCAGTGAAATAAGCTCAATAGGCTTTGAAGCAGCGTTAGCCCACCATTTATCTTCATCTGCATAATTGAACGACAGATCAATTACGCCGGATTTCAAACTGGCAGATCCTGTATAAGTAATCCAGTCGGAATCGTAATCTCCTTCGCTGTTGTTCATATCAAAGTGGATTGTACCGCCATTGAGCGATAAAGAATTAACGTCAACTTCCGTTGTTGTTGGCGAGCTGCCGATAATTAAAGTTCCGCCAGTAATTGATACGTTTGTATTGGATAATGAAATATCGGTTTGAAGCGTTCCGCCGCTCTGAATCGTCAGATCGGTCGATCTCATGGACGAATAACTCGGCAGAAAAAGAGTTCCCTCAGAAACCGTTGTAGGACCGTAGTAATTAGCGCTCTGAAGCGTTAACGTACCAGCGCCGGTTTTGGTCAGTCCGCCATCGCCTTCCAAATAGCCGGATAATGTTACATTCTGACCATTCGTGTCAATCGCACCGTTAGCTCCGGAATTAAACGTGATGTAATTCTGAATTACCGGATTCGGGATGCTAACCTTCAAAGTGGAGGCGCCGTTGAAGTAAATGGGCGTCGATCCCAATGCGGACGCAGATGCAATTTCCAGCGTTCCTCCTGAAATAGCTGTTCCACCGGTATGAGTATTTTCTCCTGAAAGGGTCAGCGTTCCCGTCCCGATTTTTTCCAGCTGCATGTCATTCTGAAATTTGCCGGAAAACGCAGACGAACTGTTGTCGGCGCCAACTCGCAGTTTGCTGCCGTAGCCTCCCTTGATAACGCTCAGCGTGTCTGTACAAACAAGACCGTTGATGGTTTCTGTATGTCCGTTGAGATCGAACGTAGACGTCAATCGATTGCTGGCGTCCTCCCAGCTGTACATAACGAGATTGCCGGTTGAGGTCGATCCCGCTGTAAGAACGTCGGGAATCTGTTCGTCAGCGTCCAGAACAAGCGTCCCCGCATACGTGGTAACGCCGCTGTTGTTATACATACCAGACGAGCCAATCTGCGTATTGCCTTTGTAGTTATTGACAGACGACGTATTAGCCAGATGTACTTTAGTAAGGTAACCCGGAGCAACAGTCAAACCGCCATCGCCGGTTAAAATGTTATTAAAATACAATATGCCCTGATTGGAAGACCAGTTATGAGAACCAATTTTTGCTTCGCCGGTCAGGTTTACGGTTCCGTTAATGTTGACAGGACCGTTTGCAGCCATTTGCATTCGGAATTTACCGGTTTTTTCGCTGCCATACCCATCGCCGCTAATAACAATGTTGCAATTAAGCGTTGCGGAATCCGCTCCTGTAAAATAAAGCTGTGCGTTAGCCGCTGTAACGTTGACCGTATCTGAC
>JAZUMX010000627.1:0-2738 GCA_045603865.1 Thermoguttaceae bacterium | reverse complement strand
CGGTTTTGGTAATGGTATGATTTCCCGAAATGTCTCCCGTCTGCTTTAACGTGTAACCGTCATCGACATTGATTTCCACATTGTCATCTAACGTAAGAGCGCCGGTATGAACCGCTTCGGTAGCCCCGTCGCTGCGCGGAGCGTTAAAGAAGACGTCCAGCTTGTCTTTGCCGTTGGGCGCCCATTCCCGGTTTAAGTCCTGAATTCTGGAAACGTCATACTGAAATTCCGCAGTCGCTTTGATTGCCAAGTCGTCCATAAGGCTGCGTTTATAACCATCGCCGCCAGAATATGCTTCCAGTTGAATGAAGTTGTCCTTAAACCCTTTAGCTGTTTGGAAAGACGATATAAATTCATCGTTTACATACAGACTGACTTCGACAGGAGACGTTCCGTCAAAATCAGGAACATAATAGACAACCCGCACATCCGCCCAATCGTCCGTTAAAGCGAACGTTCCCGCGCCGAAATTGAGAATGGCGGTGGTGCTATTATTTGTACCGTCAAAAATTTGAATCCCGCCGTTTCTGCGGAACAGAATTCCAACGCCGTCCCCGGTGCTTACGTTGGCGGAGGTTTGTTTGCCTTGAGTCAATCCGAACAGCACAGCCGCCCAGTTGTTAGAGGTTGAACCCTCGTCGTATTGCGGCGCAACGCGGAAGCTGATGTCGTACATTCTTCCGCCTTCATCGGCAGCGGACATGGCGCCAACGTTGGCGAAATTATAGTCAGGCGAAGCGTGACTCTTATCATACACAATATTACCGTCATTTTTATGGGTTGCAAAAAACAGTGAGCCTTTGCACGTACCAGTACCGCCTTGCGGAAATGTATCCCCGTTTCCGACCTGGATTTGGTCATTGCTTGCAACGCTAACCTTATAAGCCATAGAACCCAGCAAACCGCCGAAACGATCTTGAGGGTCGCTAGCGTTTGTGCCAATATTCGGACCTTTCCTGTTTCCTGAAACGTTGAAATTGTCGCTGAAGAACGTCGTCATTTCATACGCCTGAAGCTGAACGTTGTCGATTAACAATGTATTATCGCTGCTGGTTTTATTTCCAATGGCGATAGTTTGAGTATCCGCGTTCGGAACGAAAACTGCGCCGTAGGTTGTAAATTTTTTACTTGGAACTTCTATAGAGGAAATATACGCCTTTTCAGTAGACTGATCTTCTCCAATATATAATGAGAAACTTGGTTTATTGGTTCCTCTTGTTCCTAAATCCATCCTAACTCGATAAACTGTATCTTTATCTGCTGGATTAAAACCGTAAACGTTTTGATACAGACGAGAATCGTTATTGTTGCTTTGCAGAAATGCAACCTGATTTCCGTCCGGCGGGGTTTGATTACCCAAGAAATCCTGACAAGCGCTGCCTTTCCAGGCTAAACCGGCGTAGGGCGTATTGTTTGATAAATTAACAAACTGCCAGCCGGATATAAGACCTGCATTGCTTTCGCCAATATAACCATGTTGTGCGGTATTGCCGCTGTGATTTGTGATAACAAACTTGTCTGTTTCAAAACTGCCGTTGTAAATTGTAGGCGTGGTTGGCAGAGCCTGCGTTGCGCTGGTTTCAAGCAGCATAACGCCATAGTTGTGCCATGAACTGCCATTAGTCCTATCGTAGTGAAGATTAATCGAGGCTGTGTTGCTTTGAGCGGTAAATGTAAAATCAACGGCGTATGCGCCAACGTAGGTTTCTCCAGAGAACGGCTGATCTTCGCTGACTATCTGACTGGTAACGTTATTTCCTGAGATGTTTGAATAAAATTCTTCGGCAATCCCGTCAGCATTCAAATCGATGGAAAAAGAATGCTGTCGAGTTGAATCGCTTGTATTCCACGAACGCGCTAAAAGACGAGCTGTGTACGTTTTACCCGCCTCTAAATTGCCAAAAGTAACAGTCGTATCACTATTAGCAGGTTGACCGCCTGTATACAACATGCTGGACAGAAGATTATTTAACTCAGGCGATTGTGTAGCTTTATAATCATTTCCTGCGTCTGCTAATGTGGTTTTACTATTGTGAGAAGCGTACGATTGCTGCGCTGAATTGTAGGCATTGTCAGCGTTTCGAACATAATAATAGCCAGGAGAACCTGTGGATCCGTTTTGCGTTTGACTTCCTAATTTGTTGACGAACGTAACGTCGCCGATGGGATTGTTTACTGTATAGCTATCAGAATTTTTCCCGTAATTGATTGCGTACTTGACGCTGGAATAATTGGGAACGTTGGTCAGCTGAGCTTCAACTGCTTCTGCAGTCTCACCAGTAATCTTTGTCAGCGACATGACAATGTCTGCCTGACAGACAGCGCACCACAGCGCCGCGGCAACGAACAAAGCCGCAAAGAAGGACAATTTAACGAATGTTAATTTGCGGGGGGGGGGCAGAATAGAGAGAACGCTCAGGTTCGTCATGTTTGACTCCATGTCTTTGAAATAATTGTAAACTTGACGCTGTGCGTCAAAAAGGGTTGTTGGTATATATAATTTCCTATACTATATATTATAATATGAATTTTGAGAATTGTCAAGCATTTTTTGAAAATTTTTAGAAAAAAGATAAAAAAAGAATTGACGATAAAGAGGGTTTTGAGGGGGAATCGCCATAACCAAAGATTTGCAAAAAAGCTGGGAGGATTCTGGGAATTTTCTGGGAGGAATCTGGGAATTGCTGGGAATAATCCTTTCCCAGCTTGTCCCAGCGCTCTCCCAGAAGTTCCCAGCG
>JAZUMX010000626.1:0-2125 GCA_045603865.1 Thermoguttaceae bacterium | reverse complement strand
TCTTCTCAGTCGACAGAAAACGCAAAAGACTTTTTTCTATCGTTTTTGAACATGAAGTACAACCTCGCACAACTCGACCCGGACAGCGACGTTTTCAGCGCGTATCCGGAATCCGTCCGAGACGGTTTGAAATTTCCCAAGCAGGCGGATTTCCCCGCTCTTTGCAACGGCATTACCAAAATGGAAACCGACGACGCCGGAGATCGACTCTATATCAACGTGTTGGAATACGAGTCCCATTCTCCGCGAGAAGCGGTTATCGAAAAGCACGAAAAGTACGTTGACATCCATTGCGTCGTTATCGGTCGTGAATACATGGGCGCGGTCAAATACGCTCCAACGCTGGCGGTTAAAACGCCGTACAACGCCGAGGGCGACTGCGAACTGTTTGAGCTGGAAACGATGCCGTTTTTCGCCGAAGACGTCGACTCTCCCAATAAAGTCGTCGTCAACGCGGGCGAACTGGCGATTTTCTGTCCCGACGACCTGCACGCTTCCATGATTTACGTTGACCAGCCGGAGCACGTCCGGAAGGTCATTGTTAAATGCCGTGTTTAGGAAATAGGGAATAGGGAATGGGGAATAGTTTAATTCTACTCCCTATTCCCTACTCCCTACTCCCCACTCACTAACCCCTTAACCCTTTTACTACTTTTGAACTATTATGGATTTACTATTAGCAAGCGGCTGCCCGTTCAACTGCGACTTCTTCAATCGTTTGAAAGAAAAGTTCAGCTGGATTAACTTCGACTTCGTCAAAGGTTTGTCGGAAAAGCTCAATTGGCTCGACTGGGTCTTGATTGCCGCGTTTATCGGTCTGATTATGACCATTACGTTCATCTCGATGCGTAAAGCGAGCAAAAACACTCAGGAATTCTTCCTTTCCGGACGCTCAATGCCGTGGTGGCTTTTGGGCTTTTCTCTGGTAGCGACAACGTTCGCCGCCGACACCCCCAACCTGGTAACGCAGCTCGTTCGTGAACAGGGCGTTAGCGGGAACTGGTGCTGGTGGGCGTTCCTTCCCGCCGGTTTGACGACTGTATTTATCTACGCTGCTCTGTGGCGGCGATTGGGCGTCATGACCGACCTGGAATTTTACGAAAAACGTTACAGCGGGGGAAGCGCTGCGTTCGTCCGCGGATTTAGAACCGTCTATCTGGGCATGCTGGTCAACATTCTCATTATGGGAAACGTTACGCTGGCTGTCCTCAAGATTTTCGGCGTTACGCTCGGCATTCCAGACTGGGTAACCGCTATTGTCGCCGGTACGATTACTGTAATTTTCTCTGCCACCGGCGGATTCGGCGCGGTTTTGTGGGCGGACTTCGTTCTGTTTATCATCTCCATGACCGGCGCAGTTGCGGCAGCCGTCGTTGCCGTCCAGCACGTTGGAGGTCTTCAGCCTCTGTTTACTCACCCGGCTGTTGTAGATAAACTCTCCGTTTTGCCGGACATGTCAGACCCGTCAATTGTGATTACCGTTCTGCTCATTCCGTTGCTGGTTCAGTGGTGGGGCGCGTGGTATCCTGGAGCTGAACCCGGCGGAGGAAGCTATACGGCTCAGCACATGCTTTCTGCGAAGGACGAAAACAACGCCATCGGCGCGACGTTCTTCTTCAATATTTGCCATTACGCCGTCCGACCCTGGCCGTGGATTCTGGTCGCTTTGGCGTCCTTGATCGTCTTCCCAACGGTTGCGGACATTCAAGCTACGCTCAGTTCCGGCACGCTTTCTCCTGAACTGATTAAAAACGATATGGCGTATCCCGCCATGATTACCCTGCTTCCGCACGGTATTTTCGGTCTGGTTGTTGCGTCTCTGTTTGCCGCGTACATGTCAACCGTTGCGACGCACCTTAACCTCGGTTCTTCGTACATGGTCAACGACTTCTACAAGCGAATCATCAACAAAAACGCCTCTGAGAAGAACATGGTTTTGGTTGGTCGAATCTGGATTGTGATTCAAATCGTCCTCGCCAGCTTCGTCGCCTTGAACCTGAAATCGGCTCTGACAGCGTTCGAAATTATTGTTATGATCGGCGCTGGTACGGGAGCCATCTTCCTGCTGCGCTGGTTCTGGTGGCGAATCAACGCGTATTCGGAAATCGCCGCGATGTGTTTCGCG
>JAZUMX010000625.1:0-6411 GCA_045603865.1 Thermoguttaceae bacterium | reverse complement strand
AAAATATTTTATTATTCCAGGCACGGAAGACGAAATAACTGGAATTCCCGATTATTACACTTTACAGGCGATGGCTCCCAAACGAACGTACGACGCCTACCTTGACTTCGCCTGGGCGCCTCAACTGAGCGACTGGATTTCCGTTGACCTTGCCGTTCGCGTCGGCGTCTATTCAGACTTCCACACCGTCAGAGGCAGCGCTATTCGTCTTTCTGGACATGCCGTGGGGAATTTCAGAATCTCTCAAACATGGGATGTCCGGCTCGGGATTGATTACATCAACAGAGTCGAAGACAAAATTCTGCCCGTTTTTGGCGCCGTTTGGACAAGCCCTGACGGAACGATGAAACTGGAAGCCGTTTTCCCATATCCCAAATTCTCGAAAAAAGTAACGCACATCGACGCCAGAAATGAATTGTGGTGGTACGTCCGCGGAGAATATGGCGGGGGAACGTGGAACGTTTACACCGGTATGGATTCGGGATACGAAAAATTTACCAACGTCAGTTATAACGACATTCGAATTGCAGCGGGTCTGGATTTTGAATTTATTAACAACATCCACGGCTTTTTTGAAGTGGGCGGCGCATTTAATCGAAAAGTCCAATATCAACGAGTTACCTCGTTCTCTTTGGGAGACTCCTTCTTCCTCTCTGGCGGGCTGTACTTCTAATGCGTAATGAGAAATGCGGAATAAAGAATGCGTAATTCGTAATGCGTAATTGAAAAAGCCGGGATTGAAGTCCCGGCTTTTTGTTACAAATTAACAGAAACGGATAACTCGGGTTACTCGTTTGGCGTTCCCAATTCAATCGCCTTGAAAAGCGCTTCCGCCAACGCGTTGGGATTGGCGTCTCGGAGACGATCCAAAACGCAGTTCCATTTTTGGAACATGCTGCCGTCGTTATGATCTGGCAAATCGTCAAACGTGTTGCGATACTGTTCCGCCGTTCCCTGAATTTTACGGAAGCTCTTCAAAAAACCGTCGATATACGCTTCTGCCGCCTGCTTGTAATTGGGAAAGAAAAGCGATCTTTTGGTAATCGGATCGGCATAGTCGGCAATCTGATTTTCCAGACCGCCGTCATAATAGACAAACGTTCCCGGTTGTTCCGAAACGATAATCCGCTTGGGCATGCCGTTTTCATCCAATTGAAGCACCTCGTCGCCGTCGTCGAAAATTGGTTTAACGACGCCGTCGGTTGAACGTCCGACAATCAGGTTGGGAGCAGCCGCCTCGCCGAGCATTCGTGCAAAGCTGACGCTGAAATCCGCCCCGATTTTGGGGTTTTTGAAATACTTCGCCGTCAAACGGTTGGTTGCAATTCCCGGTACATAGTCGCGTTCATAAAACGCATTGTGAATCACAAGATTGTTGAATTCCGTTCTGGCGCCGTGATAGATCTCGATAAACCGCCGCACTTTAAGAGACGGCGGAAGCTTCATATTGAGAAGGTGACACGCCAGGCGGCGATTGAGGATGTAGTCCGTGTAGTTCTCCGCGCGGTTGATGCTTTCCAGCAACCCCTTGCCTTCGTTCAACAGCTCGCCGATATCCCATTTCTGAACGCGAATGATATAAACTCGCTCTTCCTGTCCGCGCAGCTTGAGCTGCATGATGTACACGCTCCGGCGCGGCCGCGGTTTATCGGAAGATTCAGAATCAGACGCTGCGGGATTGCGCTTAATTGGCGGTAAAACGCCAATGTTGGCGTACTCAATAAGAAAGCTTTCCTGAACGTAAGTAAAGAGAATTCGCTGAGGAATGCCGTCGTTGTAACGGCGCCATTCACGCGGCGTCATCTGATCCATCATCGTATAGACCGGATCTTTGATAATCCCGCCTTCCTCGTTGATTCTGCCGCCGGGAAGCCAGTTCACCTTCAAGGCGAACTCCTCGCAAAGCCCCATCTGGAACTCTTCCGTTGAGAATTTGTCCACATTGGAAATCGTCGAAACCATCGACAAAAGCCAGTCCCAGTTCTCGGTGTTATCCTGTTTAAAGCGCGGATCAATCAGAGCGTTTGCAAATTCCTCGCAAAGCTGCCGATGAGCCTCGCGAAGGGCGTCTTCGTCCATTGCCGTAAAATCGAAGCTCTGGAAATTCGCCGATGTAAACCCGTCTCCCGCCTTGAAGAAAACAATCTCCGAATAACCCTCGCGGTTTTTCATCGGCGAATACGTCTGAATTTCAATCAGATAATCGCGAAGCGTTTCGAAATCCAGTTCGTTAAGTCTCTCGAAAGACTCGTACGACAAAAATCGGGCGCCGGTTTGCATGTTGTAATAATAAATACGGCGCTGCGACAGTTTGATTGTAATCTTGTTGTTGGCGACGGTTCTCTGCATTCCCTCTTTGGTTCTGGGAAGAGGCTGAATGCGCCAGGATTCCCCGCGTTCTCGAATCGCTTTACGAATTCGCTTGTCATCGGTATGCATGAAGAAGATTCGGAACTTCGGCAAAAGCTGCTGCATGATCTCGTCTGCCTGAAACGCCAGCTGCATATTGTTGGGGTCAGGACGAATAATTGCAAAGAATCGACCGTCCTCGCCCTCGATGATTGTCAGCGCAACCGCGTGTTCAATCACGTCGTTTCTCAGTTCCTCCGTCATAGGCGGAACATTCTCAGCCGCCCGGAGAGAGTTAAGATAATCAATGTATTCAGCGCACTGATCGCCGTGAAGAGTAGAAGGTTCGGTTACCATAAACCGGGTGCGCGGAAAAAGCGTCATAATGTGACGTTTCAGATTCCCCTGTTCGTTCCTGGCAAGAATGCTCTCGCCCAAATACGTCAGATTGTGCCGAGCGTCAAACTCGGTATTGAACACTTTATCAGGCATGAAATCTCCTCCTTTCTACAAAACGGGTTAAACAGAATACAAGCGATATTTCAAACAGACCTGTAATATTATACAGACTTGGACATTACAGGTCTGTCCAAGAAAAACTAAATCAGCCGAATCATTTCATCCGGGAAAAACAGAGAAAGAATTGACTTGGCTTTAATGGCGCGAGGAACGTCGCCGTCTGCGCGAATGCCGATAAACGGCTCGCCGGTATCCGACTGAAGCGAAATAATGAGCGAAACGGAGTCGTCCGTAAGCTCTTCACATTCATGAGAAGTCAGGTTCGGTTCGCCATTTTGAACGCGCTGCTGGTTCAAAATGTCATAGTAATCGTATCTCTGGGTCATGTGGGTGCCCGGATGCGTAATATAGGCTTTATGTTCGAGAAAAAACGTCTGAATCTGCTGTTTCAGCGCGCCGTCGTCAGAAACAGCAAACGGATTTTCGCCAACGAGAAGAAAGCCAGCATTTTTGAAACCATCAGAATCAAAAGTGTATTTCATTGCGTTAAACTCAATTGTCGGTGGGGTGGGAATTAAAAAATCAGATTGAACGCCTGCGTTTTTTGGGGGGTGATAACTTTTGTCAATTTCTCCATTTAGTAATAATCGTTAATGTACATTTTGACATTGCTTGTTTGCTAAAACATATATTTAAGATTCAACGTCCCAAGGCTGCGACTCCTTTGTCCGCGCTTATCTCCATTATTCTTTTATTTTACCCTAAACGGAAGCGCTATGCAAGACTCTGACAAGGTTTTTTTGAGAAAATTTTAAAAAAATTTTTTTCTGGGGGGGCGGGAGTAGTAGCGAGTACTTAGTGCATAGTACTTAGTGCATAGTACGCAAAGCGCTCCCCTCACTATGCAATACGCACTATGCACTCTTCCCTCATTTTCTCGGACAATGTCCGCTCCCCTTTATATAAAAAAAGAAACGCCGTTATGCGGCGTTTCTCTGAGGCGTTATTTCAATGGCGCGACAGACGCTATTTAAAGATTTTTTTCATTCTGGGGTCGTTGAGCAGTTCGTCGTCTGAAACGGGCGTAACTGCAAGGAGCTTGTCCGTCAAATCGTCAGACGTAACGCCTTCGCTTTGAGCGGTGAAGTTCATCAGGATTCGGTGGCGCAAAACCGGCTTGGCAACCGCCTGAACGTCTTCGATTGCAACGCAAGACGCGCCGCGCAGGAGAGCCTTTGCCTTGGCGGCGAGAATCAAATACTGAACCGCTCGAGGGCCAGCTCCCCAGGAGACGTTTTGATTGACGAAGTCCGGGACGCCGTCCTGACCGATTCGGGTTTGACGAACCAGCGCCAGACAGTACCGAACGATCGAATCGGCAATGGGCGTCTGCAAGACGGATTCCTGCAGCTTGATAATATCGTCTGCTGTAATAACCGGCTTGACTTCCGGCAGAGCGCCCGCTGTCGTTCTCTTTGCGATTTCCAGCTCTTCGTCAAAGTGCGGGTAATCGACCAGAATCTTGAACATGAAACGGTCTTGCTGCGCTTCCGGCAGAGGATACGTTCCTTCCTGTTCAATCGGGTTTTGAGTCGCCAAAACGAAAAACGGATTGGGCAGCGTATGACGAGTGCGCCCGACGGTCGTTTGACGTTCCTGCATCGCTTCCAGCAGAGCCGCCTGCGTCTTGGGCGGGGTTCGGTTGATTTCGTCCGCCAGAACGATGTTGGCAAACAGCGGCCCTTCGATAAACTGGAACGAACGGCGTCCGGTCTGTTTGTCTTCCTGCATGACGTCCGTGCCGGTGATGTCGGCGGGCATGAGGTCAGGAGTAAACTGAATTCGGCTGAAGGTCAAGTCCATCGCTCTGGACAGCGTGCTGATCAACAGCGTTTTTGCCAGTCCGGGAACGCCCTCCAAAATGCAGTGCGCCTTGCAAAAAATGCTGATTAACAACTGGTCAACGACGTCTTGCTGACCGACGATTACCTGCGACAACTGTTCGTTAATTTGCGTATACGCTGTTTTTAAGTCCATGGCGTTTGTATAAGCTACTAGCTATTAGCTACTAGCCATTAGCTTGGTTACTAGTAGTTCTTGGTGTTAATAATTAAAATTTGAATCAAAAATCACAAAGCTAGAAGCTAGTAGCTAGGAGCTAAAAGCTGACTCGCTACTCGCTACTTTCATTATTCTATTTAACTTTGACAAAAAATCAAGGGGACGGAGGAAAAAGAGCTCTGTATTTTCAAAAAAATATTTCTTAAAAATTATAAGCTTTTTTTTGAAAAATCGTCCCGGGGGGAGTTTCATTGCGTTTCGGGACGATTTATAATAAATACTGAGTTAGTAAACAGGAACGTGTAAAGCGTTTCTGAATGTCATATAGATTTACATTTTTATATTATTAACCTGTTCTGAATCATGAGTCATAACAATTTCATTTCCCGCCGGGACGCGATGCTCGGCGGTCTGGCTGCCGCATTTGGCGGATTGACGCTTACCTCCATTTCCAACGCCGCTGACGCCGCTGCGGACGAAGACAAAGCCTGGACGTACACAAAACTCTGCCCGACCAAAGTCGCTCAGAGAGTTTACGAATCGTTTGGAACGAAGGGCTGCATGTACGGTACGCTCAAAGGCGCGGTTCTCGAATACGCCGCTGCGATCGAAGCGACCGACCCAGCCGCTGCCGCGACGGCGCGCGCGTTCCCGTTTATCGGCATGCAAGCCGGCCGCGGAGGCTGCGGCGGAATGCAGTCCATCTGCGGCGGACTCAACGGCGCCGCCATCTTCATGGCGTTGTTTGTTACGTCCAACGCAGAACTCGCCCCCATGATCAAAGAACTGGGCAAGTGGACTTCCGAAACCGCTCTGCCGACGTTCCATCCGAAGGACGACCCGCACAAAGACGATTTCCCCACCGCCGTCGGCGGAGACATCTCCTGCAAGGCTCTTGTTACCGCGTGGAAAGACGCCGCCAGCGACGAATTCAAGTCCAACGTGCCGGAACGCTGCAAACGACACGTCGCGTCCATCATGGCAAAAGCCATCGAATTGCTCAACAAGCATTTTGAAGAAGCGTAATCGCCGAGACTTTGCGTAATAAAAAAACACAGGAGGAACGACTGCGCGTCGTCCCTCCTGTAACGTTTTAAAGAATCCTGTTTTTGCGAACTTTACCTTACGCTCGTTTTGAGCGCTTCCGCCTTTTGGATGTACTGAGTCGATTCCTGCTTCTTGCCCAGATAGTTGAGCATCATGGACAGGTTTCGATAGGGAATTTCCAGCGATTTCGAGCTGGCAAGCCCTTCTTCCGCCGCCTGTTCCAGACAGTAGATTCCGTTTTGCGTCAGGTTGACGGCTTGACTCTGTTTGCCCAGTTCCCAGTAGGAAACGCCCATGCTGACGAGCGTTTCGCCCAGGCGTCCCAGTTCCACCCGAGGAACGGCGTCGGCGACCGTCTCGAAAATCGGCAGCGATTTCGAGTACCATTGAACCGCCTGCCGGTGGTCTTTGTGAGAAATGGCGTAAATGGCTCCAATGCGGAAGTAAAGCCGCCCTTGAATGTACAGGTCGCTGGCGGAAACCTTGCCCGCCGTC
>JAZUMX010000624.1:0-4441 GCA_045603865.1 Thermoguttaceae bacterium | reverse complement strand
CGTTGACGACATTGACAGCGTTGACGACATTGACGATGCTGATGTCGGCGATTACGACGACGGCGATTACGACGACGGCGGTTATGACGACGGCGGCTACGACGATGGCAGCGATTACGACGACGGCGGTTATGACGACGGCGGCGATTACGATGACGGCGGTTTCGATGACGGCGGTGGTTATGACGACTTCTGAGAATCGGCGCAAAGAGTTATCGTTCTAACTCTTAACTAATCGCCATAACAAGCAATCCGCATAGTGCGAAACCAGAAAAGCGTTTCGTACTATGCTGATTGTTTTCTTTCGAACTGTCAGCGCGAATCAATCTCGTTTTATTTCGCCGCTTCGATAGCAGCGTCGATATCGGCTTCGGTATGAGCGGCGGACAGGAAGAACGCCTCAAACTGACTGCAGGGCATGTAAACGCCGCGGTCGAGCATCTGATGGAAATACCGGGCGAATTCTTTCGTGTCGCTTTTGGCAGCGTGCGTCCAGTCGGTAACAGGAGCGTCGTTGAAGAAGAACGTCATCATGGCGCCGGCGCGAGCGTATTGAGTCGCAACGCCCTTTTCCTTGAAGACCGCCGTCAAGCCGTCCAGAAGACGCTGACCGAGCTGTTCCAGCCTCGGATACGGATTCTCCTTTTTGAGCGTCGACAGCGTGGCGATTCCCGCCGCAGTCGCCAACGGGTTCCCGCTGAGCGTTCCCGCCTGAAAGACAGGTCCGGAAGGAATGACGCATTTCATGATTTCCTTTTTCCCGCCGTACGCGCCAACCGGTAGCCCGCCGCCGATCACCTTGCCCATGGTCGTTAAGTCCGGATCGTCGCCGAAATACGCCTGCGCCCCGCCGTAGGAAACGCGGAACCCCGTCATGACTTCGTCGTAAATCAGAACCGCGCCGTATTTTCTCGTCAAATCGCGCAGCGTCTTGCGGAATTCCGGAGTTGGAAGAACGCAGCCCATGTTCCCGACAACCGGTTCGAGAATCACGCCGGCGATTTTGTCGCCCTGCGCATTGAACGCGTCTTCTACGCCCTGGACGTCGTTGTACTGAAGAATAATCGTGTCCTGAACCGTTCCCGCCGTTACGCCGGGCGAGTTGGGCACGCTGAACGTCGCCGCCGCAGAACCGGCTGAAACGAGAAGACTGTCAACGTGTCCGTGATAGCAGCCGGCGAATTTGACGATCTTGTCACGACCCGTATACCCTCTTGCCAGGCGAATCGCGCTCGACGTCGCTTCCGTTCCGGAGTTGACCAGTCTGACCATTTCAACAGACGGCATAGCGTCAATAACCAGCTCGCAAAGTTCGTTTTCCGCAACAGTCGGCGCGCCGAAACTGGTTCCCTTATGAATCGCCTTCTGCAACGCTTCGACAACGGCGGGATGGCAATGACCGAGAATCATCGGTCCCCAGGAACCGACAAAGTCGATGTACCGGTTGCCGTCGATGTCGTACAGATACGCGCCTTCGCCGCGTTCAAAGAATACCGGACAGCCGCCAACCGCCCCAAACGCTCGGGCGGGCGAGTTCACTCCGCCGGGCATAAGAGTACAGGCTTTTTCAAACGCTTTAATACTGTTTTCGTAACTCATGGAGAATGGCATTATAAAAAGAGTAAATGTTACATACAATAAAACTTGAGGAATTCAAAAGTCTGAATTCCTCAAGCGTTCAATTCCAAATTGTTTTGATCAGGACGATTAATAATTGTCCGGAGCTGGCGGGAGGTCAATTTCCTCAACAGGCAACTCTTCAGCATCGTCAGCGGCGGGTTCAACGTCCTCTTCGGGCGTTTTCGTCTCTTTTGCTGGAACAGCCGGGGCTTTGGGTTGAGCCTTTGTTTCTGTAGCGGCAGGCGTTGTTTCCTCAGCCGCAGGAGCCGCGTTTTGAGTTGGCTCTTGCTCGGAAACGGCAGGAACGTCTTCCGGTTCCGTTACAGGATTGGCGGGGAAATACTCTTCCGCCGGCGTCAGTTCTTTAGGCTGAGTCTGTGCGGGTTTGGATTCCGGCGTTGTTTGCGTCGGGGACGCCGGGACGTCGTCTGACTTCTGAATTTCAGGCGTCTCATCAGGCGTTTCCTGCGGCGGGGGTTCTACTGCTCCCTGTTCGAATTCCGCAGAGAACGGCAGATTTACAACGTTGGATTGCGATGATACCTTAAACGCCAGAATTCCGTTAACCTTTCCGCCCTTGCCGTTGTTGGTAATCGTAACCGGGACTACGTGGACGCTCTTTTGCGCTTCCGAAATCTTCGCAGAAACGCAGTCGTTAGACGTTCCGAATTCCGTTATTTTGAACTGGTTCTGCCCGGACAGGACAACCGTCTTGGTCAGGCTTTCTCCCGCTTTTACCGTTCCGAAAGCCAGCGGCGATGGTTTGATTGCAACAGAGGGTATTATATACCCGCTTACCGGTACAGGACAATGCTGGTTAGACGGGTTGGGATCGTTGGAAACAATATCGATAAAATCGTTCAAATACCCTTCCGGGGCGTTCTCCTTGAGCGTCAGCGTAATATCGTAACTGACGTAATTGTAATCTCTCTGGACTTCCTGAAGCGTCGCCTTGTAGAACGAGGATTCGCTTTGAATGTCGCGAATCGCCCAGCTCTGCCAGTACGTTCGCCCGGCGTAATTGACGCGGAATCTGGCGGTGCGCGGCTGTCCCTGCTGAACGGTTCCAAAAGCGACAATGCCCGGTTCTACATAAACGTCTGTACGAATAAAGCAGAAGGAATGAAGCTGAACTTCCGCATAAAACGGTTTGGAAAAACGAACTGTAACAGTGGCGTCTTTACGGCCGTAAAAATTGCGGGTGTCAAGCTGAATGTCGATCTGTCCGGTTTCCCACGTCTTGATAACCCGTTTCTGGAAAGACGGCTGAGTGCAGCGGCAGGTGGACTGAACGGATTCAATAACGACGTCTTCCTGATATTTATTGGTAAAGACAAAACTGAATCGGGTGTCCGCCCCGCGGGCGACCATGCCAAAATTATGGGACGTGTCTTTGAACATGTCCGACGCCCAGTCGGCAAACGCCAGAACGGGCAATGCCATTACGATAAATAACGCTGCAAGGTAGGTTTTGGTGCGCATAATACTATTCCACAAATATGTGTTTATTTATATATCCCAGATAAACGAAACAGCGTCAATTCATTTAAACAATAAATCAACGTCGACGCATTGACGCATCTTTTAAAATCGTCATCTGACCAGCATCCGCTTTATTATTCATATATTTGCTTATTTTATATTTTTTGTCAATATCAATTTGTACATACTATAGAATTATCAAAAGAAAAACAGAAAAAAGAATGCGTTCAAAAAACAAGCTTCCAACAATTGCATGATGCATTATTGAACACAAAGACAAAAATACTGGAAAACAAAAAACAACTATTATTAAAAAACAAACCGCAACGACCAGCGTTGCGGTTTTAGGGGGATTCGCAGTCAATAGACCGCGAAAGGAGGGATTTGGAAAGCTGACGAATCGTCAGCAGTTATTCCATACTATTTAGCAGCTTTCGCAGCGGCTTTTTTGGCGTCAAAAGCTTTTTTCATTTCAACAGCCTTCGCGTGAGCTTTGACAGCGGCGACTTTGGCTTCTTCGCGGGATATCTGACCGTCTTTGTTCGTGTCAGTCTGAGCGAAAACGAAATCGACAGCTTTGTCAGCGTTGAAGTTCTTCAGAACGGGGCAATCAAAAGTCTTTTTGCCTTCGGCAGCGCGCTTGGCGTCGATCTTCTTTTTGAGTTCAACAGCCTTGGCATGAGCTTTGATAGCGGCGACTTTGGCTTCTTCGCGAGAAATCTGATCGTCTTTGTTCGTGTCAGTTTTAGCGAAAACGAAATTGACGGCTTTGTCAGCGTCGAAATTCTTCAAAATGTGATCAGCAATTTTAGCAAATTTGGCGCAGGGTTTCTTGCCATCGCATTTAGCAGCGCAAGCTTTCTTGGCGCAGGGTTTCTTGCCATCGCATTTAGCAGCGCAAGCCTTCTTGGCGCAATCTTTCTTGGCACAGGCTTTCTTTACACAAACTTTCTTGCAGCAAGCTTTCTTGCCGTCGCACTTAGGAGCGCAGGGTTTCTTTCCACAAGCTTTCTTGCAGCAGGGTTTCTTGCCATCGAACTTCTTGCAGGGTTTTCCAGCAAATTTCTTGCAGCAGGGCTTTTTGCCATCGCACTTAGGAGCGCAAGGTTTCTTTCCACAAGCCTTCTTGCAGCAGGGTTTCTTGCCGTCAAATTTCGGCGGGAAGGGTTTGCCGGGGAACGGCTTGCCAAAATGCTTCGGCGGGAAAGGTTTCTTTCCATCGAACTTCGGCGGGAAGGGTTTGCCGGGGAACGGCTTGCCAAAATGTTTCGGCGGGAAAGGTTTCTTGCCGTCAAACTTCGGCGGGAAGGGTTTCTTGCCACAGGGTTTCTTACCAGCG
>JAZUMX010000623.1:0-23978 GCA_045603865.1 Thermoguttaceae bacterium | reverse complement strand
CGTTTTATACCCACGTCCGTTGGTCGATTTTGTACTTGACGCTAAGAGGCTGCGTTTTTCTGTTGCGAGCTGCGCTCGCCGGTTTGAGCGATTCTGTTTATAAAAAAGCGAGAGTTTCGCTAATGCTTTACTCTCGCACTCTGAAAGATGTTACATGTTATTCGGCGCTAAATTTTCCGGGGGCTTACGCACCCCGGCTCGCCTATCAAAACACCGTGAACTCTTCAATCGTCGGGACTTCCGTAGCTTCGAGAATATTCAATCTGACGAATCGCGCTGTAACGGGTTTGTCAAATTGAATGGTAAAGTTCTGTTTATCGATTTTCGTTCCCTGATAAACGGTTTGCCATTCTTCAGTTTCACTCGACCGAACTTCAATCTGGAACTTCGTCGTTCGCGGAAATGCGATTTCTGAAATAACAACCTTCTTAACCTCCGCCGGTTCGGTCAGGTCGACTTCAATCCAGCCGGAACGGGAACGAGGTTTCGCGCCCCAGCGAGAAACCAGATTCCCGTCGAACGCCGAGGCAACGCTGTAGTCTTTGGAATCCCAGTTGCTGGACGCCTTGACCGGTTTGTTATACGACAGGCTTTCTTTGATGTTGATCTTTCCCGCTCGCTTTTCGCCCCAGAAATTGGGTTTCTGATCGTCGGACATTGTAACAGGCGCAACGGTCTGATTTTCGTCGCTCTGCCAGAACGTAACGGATTCTCCCTTTTTCAGATCGATTTTGTACAAGCCGGCGCCGAGGTCGTGAACCTTGTCCGGCGCGGACGACTGGAACTCGCCTGTAAAGTTCGGGACGACTCTGCATTCCTCCCCGGCAAGGGATTCGATTTTAATCCATGACGTTTTGCCGTCTTTGCGAATCGCTGAGACGAGAAACGCGCCTTCCGTTCTCAGGTCGGCAAAAGACGTCTCTTTCCAGTCAGCGGGAATGGCGGGGAAAACGCGAATCTGATTTCCCCACGATTGAATCAGCATTTCCTGCAGCGCGCGGGCGGCGACGTGCGAACATTCAATCACCGGCCACGTCTCGTAATACTGCGTATTGCAGCGAACGAATCGGCGGTTGTTGTGATGCTTCAAAAGATAATCGCGGGCGTTTTCGCCTTCGCCTAAAATAGCGTAGATGCTCGCCGCCGCGGCTTGCGACCATCCGAATATCTGTTTGCCGCCCTCGACAGTCGTCCAGTGATCCATCGTCTTTTTAATCAACGCCCGACGCTGCGGGTCTTCCGGCGTGTAGATGCACAGCGGCCAAACCTGAAGCATGTGCGACCAGTGCCGGTGCGAAACCGTCTGCGGGACGTCGGCGCCGATTAAAAAGCCGTCTTTTCCAACCTGATAGTCGACCAGATTGTCCAGAACGTCCTGCCATTGCGCCGCCTGCGGGTCGTTAAAGTTACATTCCCGATTGACTTCCAGCAGCCGTTCACAAAGCCAGCGGATAAGCCCGATGTTGTAGTTTGTATCCCGCGCTTTAGTCGGGTATTCCGGCGAACGCGTAATCGGGATGTGATACTTGCCGTCTGCTTCCTTTTGGAAAATATGAGAGTAGACGTTAAACGACCCCTTGAGCATGTCGAAAAAGGCGTGTTTTTCCCGGTCGGTCAGATAGGACTTGTCCATCGTGTACCGATACTGAAGCCAGTAGTTGTGCAGCGCCCAGGTGAAGTCGCCTGGATTGAGGTATTCCTTATAGTATTCGCTGATGCAGTCGTTGTCGGTCGTATGGTTGAGCGTCGCGCCGTTGTCGATTCCGTACAGCAGCTTGGCGTTGGCAACCAGGTTCGCCCGATTCTTGTCGATGAGGTTGGTAAACGATTCGCCCAGATCGCAATGGTTGGAAGCGTACAGCGGCAGATAGCAAATCTGAATGTTAAGATTCCACCAGATCTTCGCCCAGACTGTCGGGCAGTACCACGGCCCCATCAGGTCGATAACGTGACGGTCAGGACGCGTCGCGCAGGCGAGCTTGTACATTTGAATCCAGTAAAAGCTCTCCATCTGAGAGTTCGGAACGGAGACAAAGCTCTTTGGATAATACCCGTGCCACCAGGCGCGATGGTCGGAAACAAGCTTTGACCAGTCCTCCGCCGCAACGCGTTTGACTGTGTCGCAGGCAATCTGTGACGCAGTCGTTTCCGGGAACGTGTCAATGAGGGAAAGAATCACCTGAGACCGCGGGGCGTCTGCGCCCTGAACCGGACGTTCCATCCAGGCGGCGGAAAACTGCCCGCCAGCGACGCGGTTTTGAACGGAGTAGGAAATATCGCCGTCCTTTTTAAATTCCACCGGCGGATTGAGCGGATCAGGAAGAATGTTCGCTCTTTTGGTTCGATAAACCAGCGGCTCTTCCGATTCCCATTCAAAAACGGCGTCCTGTTCGCCTTCCAGCCGCTCGACGTCAATAACCAACGCCATCTCTTGTGACAGGACAAGGGCGCGGAAGCGAATCAGCCCGGCGGTCGTTTCGACTTCAAAGCGGGTTTCAGCGTACCATAAATCCAGACGCGCCGTTCCATCGAGGAATTTCCCTTTGGTTTTCAACAGCAAGCGTCCAACCGGAATGCGGAAGTTCCCCAGCCGATGGTCTGTAATGTCCGTTCGACCGACGGCAAACGAAATCTCGTTGTCAGAGCGTTTGTAAATCATCGACCCCATCAGACCGTTGCCCAAAAACGAGGCTTTTTCGTAATGATCCGGCAGGACTTCCCAGATGAGGTCTTGTCGAGAAAGAAATTCTTCCCAATTGATGGAGTCGCCGCTTTGCGCTGTCTTCTCGCAACTCGCAACTCGCAACTCGCAACTCGTATCGAGGAATTCGCCTTCTTTGATCATTCGTCCAACCTGCTGAAGCGTTTTGACGTCGATGTCGCGCAGTTTGCCGTTGTAGTCAGGCCCGACGTCAATGCTGAAAATGTTGCCGTATTTGACGGCGCCGAGGTAGTCGTGATAAATCTTTTGAGCGTCCGTGCAGAGGTTGTCGTGTTTGGGGAGAGAATAGAACCAGACCGCGCCGCCCTCGTGCTTGGGCAGAATCGGGTAGGTGAACTCGGCAACCAGATATTTGTCGTACGATGCGGCATTGCGATTGTACCCGGCGCCGGACGCGTCGTCTAAAGCGGACGGTTTGCCGCGCTCGCCTATGCGGACTTCTCCGGAGCAGTCGCCGTGATTGTATCCGATAAGCGTATGCGGCTGAACCTCGTGACAAAACGCCGTCGTTTCGTCGTGCGACAGCCCGCCCGTTCCGACAGCGTGGTCAAACCAGATGTATTCTATCTCGCCGTACTGGGTGAGCAGTTCTTTTAGCTGCGCCTTTTTCATTTCCGGATTGACGGATTTGTTGTTTCGATACGCTCCGCCGGGCCAATTCCAGTCCCCTTCTGAAAAGTACAACGCCAGCTTGATTCCGTACTTGTCGCAGGACTTTCTCAATTCCGCCAGGACGTCTTTTTTCAGCGGCGAGTTGGTCGACTTGAACTCGGTCGTCTTCGTGTCCCACAAGCAGAAGCCGTCGTGGTGCTTCGCCAAAAAGAGAATGTATCCCATTCCCGCTTCTTTCGCCGTTCGCGCCCACTGATCAGTATCGACGTCAGTCGCCTTGAAGAAATCCGGCGTCTTCCCCGCCGGATCTGTCCATTCCGTTCCAGAAAACGTACTAAATGACCAGCAAAAGAACATGCCCCATTTGAGGTCTTTCAACTCTTTGGCGCGCTGCTGATAATATTCCGCCGTCGGCTCCGCATGGGAAACCGCCGGAAGAACCGCCGCCAGCAAACTCAAAACAACTGTAATCAATCTTTTGGCAATCATTGGAATTCTATGGGTTAAAGGGAAGGGAAATACTATATGGAATTACAGCGTTTTAACGCTGCATATCTCCGTTCTCGATTTTTCTATCAGACATTATACAAGAAATTCAATTGAATTGAAAGGGTATCTTCGCGCCAAAATCTTGTACGAAAACGACAACAAGAGCAAATGAGAATTTCGTCCTGATCGTGAACTTTTGTCAAGAATAATGATTTTGAACAAAGCGCTCAAGAACGTTCTTCCCCAAAAACAAGCCGTTCCAGCACAACTTGAATTTCATCCTGGCGCGGAAGTGGAATGTCTACGATTTCTATCGTATACGACTCGTTTCTTCGAGGACAATATACTTTCATAAACGCAGACTGATCGATGTCGTCTGAGAAATCAAGGGAATCGTCCTCTTTGAACAGACGTCGGCGAATCAGCAGCAGCGTCATAACAAAAAGCATATCCGCCTGAGTCGGGTCGTCACGCAGTTTATCGAAGAATTCCAGCAGTTGTTCGTTCGTCGCGGGTTTAGAGCCGACTTCTTCTTCCAGCGGCGGGATCTCGCATCGCCAACAGGCGTAAGCGTCTGCCGGACGTCCATGCCACGCTTCACGAGAATAGTCCTTTCGAATCAGAGACGACTTTTTCTCGTCGAAAAAAAGAGCGCTGAAGAACGTCTCGCCGGGCTGAAACGCTTTCCCGGTTTGACAACAACAGCGCGCGGCAGGTTTGATTGAATAATCCATTGGCGTATGAGTCTTTTGATTAAGCTTTTAGCTTCTAGCTTGGTTATTTTAGTTTCAGGCTTTAAATATTAACGCTAAGAACTACCCGTAATCAGGCTAATGGCTAGCAGCTAATAGCTAATAGCTAAGCAAAAAACTTGGCAATGCAGTTGACAACGACCTGCTGTTCTTCTTCGGTCAAGCCGGGGAAGTTAGGCAAAGCAAGGACTTCCGTTCCCGCTTTATCGGTTTCCGGAAGATTATCCCAATGCAAGCCCTTGTTGACAAAGCACGGCTGTTTATGGATTCCAAAGGGATAATAAATATCCGACCCGATTTGATTTTCAGTCATGAACGCGCGCAAGGCGTCGCGCTTACCGTCTGGAACGCGAATGACGTACTGATTCCAAACGTGACGACCGGGATGTACTTGTTTGGGCAAGGTCAGAATTTTGTCTAAACCCGCCGCGGCAAACAGCTCTCCGTAAATCTTGGCGTTGTTCTGACGCATGCCAATCCACGTATCCAGATGCGGGAATTTAACGTTGAGTACCGCGCCCTGGAACGCGTCCAGACGACCGTTGATTCCCAGGATTTGATGATAATAACGAGGTTTCATGCCGTGAACGCGGAGCATGGCAACCTTTTCCGCTAACTCGTCATCGTTGGTAATGACCATACCGCCGTCGCCAGCCGCGCCGAGGTTTTTGGTTGGATAGAAGCTCAAGCAGCCAAAAGTTCCCATCGAGCAAACGCGCTGGTCTTCCCATTGCGCGCCGATTGATTGAGCGGCGTCTTCCACAATCGGAATATTGAATTCTTTAGAAATTGCCGTCAATGAAGCCATGTCGGCGCTTTGTCCGTAGAGGTGAACCGGGATAATTGCTTTGGTCTTTTCTGTAATCAAGCTGCGAACGCTTGCAGGGTCAATACAGTAGGAATCCGGAAGGATGTCGGCAAACTTGAGCGTCGCGCCCAGTCGAGCCGCCGACCCCGCTGTTGCGAAAAATGTAAAACTGGGCAAAATAACTTCGTCGCCCGGTTGGATATCCAAAGCCATCAGAGCCAGCAAAAGAGCGTCGGTGCCGGAGGCGCAGGCGATTCCATGTTTTGCCTGACAGTAAGCGCTGATTGTTTCTTCACACTTCTGAATTTCCGGTCCTAAAATATAGATTCCGCTTTCGACGATTTTTTCTAAAGCGGCTTTCATCTCGTCATGGAGGGGTCTTTCCGCACGTTTAAGGTCCAGCAGCGGAACTCTGGTTGGCAAGGAGCTTGCGGTCATGATTGACTTTCTGATTATTTTTGGTATATTAAACAATAATTGGAGACGGGCTGTCAGAGCTGGTCGTTACATATTATTTGAACGACGAACCGTTGTCAACAGCGAACAAGTTTAAATTAGTATTTTTTTATCTTTTTGTCAATAGGAAACAGGAATCATTATGAGCTTTCTTAAGAAACTCTTTCGTTATTTACTCACAGGAACGTTTTTCCTTCTGCCGTTCGCTATTACCGTAGGAGCTCTCGCCTGGTTAGGGCGTTTCATTGCCAAATATCTTGGACCAAAAACTCTTATCGGAAAAGGACTGAGCAATATTGGCTTTTTCTCTTTCCAAACGGATTACCCGTTGTTATCCTATGTAATCGGCTTGCTGATTGTCCTGGCAATCATTGTTGCGATTGGGTGGATCATTGAAAGACGTTGGGTTAAAACAATTGTTGATTTTATCAACGAGTTAATCAAGAAAATTCCTGCGATTGGAACGATCTATAGTTCTACACAGCAGTTGGTTAAGATGTTCGATAATTCCAGCAACGTTAAAAAAATGACGCCAGTTTTCTGTCGTTTTGGATCGACGTTGATTTTGACCCTCATGCCAACTTCCGACAAATTCGTTATCGAAGGCAAAACCTATTGTTCGGTAATTATTCCAACCGCCCCCTTCCCTGTTGGCGGCGCAGTTTTGATGGTTCCGGAAGAAGACATTGTTCCCTCAAACATGAAACTCGATCAGTTTTTGAGTTATTATGGAACAATGGGCGTTAACGGCAAGGATTTTATTCAAATCCTGAAAGAATCAGAACTTAACGATTCAGAAAAAAAGGAATAAATTATTGAATTATTACAACGTTCAAGCGTTTTACTTATTCCATTTTTTAATCCTAATATTTAGCAACAGGGGCTTTAAATTCTTAAAATTCTATATATAATAGAAGGTATGTAGCATTCACTGCTTGGGTTACCTCAAAAGCGGGGTTTCCCAATGTCAGACGCAAAACGCTCAACGCTTTCCTTTATTAATCAATTATTAATCGAACATGGAAACTGAAGTCATTATCGAAACGCGCAACCTGACCAAAACGTATCGCGATTTTTGGGGACGACAAAAAGTCCGAGCGCTCTCCGCTTTGGATTTGAAAATATACAGAGGAGAAATCTTCGGTCTGCTGGGACCAAACGGTTCCGGAAAAACCACGACAACCAAACTTCTGCTGGGTTTGCTCTTTCCGAGTTCCGGCGAAGCGCTAGTCTTCAACAATCCAGCTGACGACGTCGCGAAAAACGAACGAATCGGCTATCTGCCGGAAGAGTCGTACTTGTACAAGTTTCTCAACGCCGAAGAAACGCTGGATTTCTATGGACGTCTGTTCCGTCTGCCGACCAACATTCGTCGTCAGCGCGTTCGCGACTTGATTGAGATGGTTGGTCTGGGCTGGGCAAAAAGACGTCAGCTGAAAGAATATTCAAAAGGCATGACCCGTCGAATCGGTTTGGCGCAGGCGCTGATTAACGACCCGGAACTGATCATTATGGACGAACCGACTACAGGTCTTGACCCGATCGGATGCCGGGAAATGAAAGACCTCATCCTTGAACTCAAACGTCAGGGCAAGACGATTCTCATGTGCTCGCACCTGCTGGCGGACGTTCAGGACGTTTGCGACCGAATCGGAATTCTGTATCAGGGCGAACTGAAAGAAATGGGTCGCGTTTCCGATCTGCTTCAGGTTCGAGACGTTACCGACATTCAGACAACCAAACTTCCTCCGGAAGCGGAGGCGGAAATTCGCAAGGTCGTCGAACGTTATGGCGGACAGGTCAAGTCGTACGGCGCGCCGTCCGCTTCGTTGGAAGATCTGTTCCTCAAAGTCGTAGAAGAAGGCAAAACGCATCCTGGCAAACGCTATCAGGCTAACGACCAGGCGGACGCTCCCAATTCTCTCGACGCCAATCAAAAGAAGGAGGGTTAATCCATGGTATTGGAAACGCAATTTCCATCGGTAGGCGAATGGTTTCCATCAGCGGCGTTTGCCTGGGTTATCCGGATTGGAATCTTCTGTTTGATTGCCCTGGCTTTGGGATTCCTTATTACCGGCGTTCGCATGGGGCCGAGACGTTCCTTGTCGATCGTATGGAACGCTATCAAAAACGCCTTTGCAGACTTGGCGCATTTGTCGTTCAAAAGAATTTTTGCCGTGGCGCTGCTGTCGTTCAAAGAGGCGATTCGACGTAAAATCCTTATCGGATTTGTCGTCTTTATTATCGTTTTGCTCTTTGCCGGCATGTTCCTTGACACCCGCAGTCAAGACCCCGCCAGACTGTACATCAACTTTATTTTCTGGGTTAACAACGCCCTGATACTGCTTTTGGCTCTGTTTATCAGCTCCTTTAGCATTCCCAACGATTTTAAGTACAAAACAATTTACACTCTGGCGACCAAACCGGTTCGCGCCGGGGAAATCATTCTCGGACGCATTCTCGGATTTACAATGATGTGCACCGCGATGCTGTTGGTTATGGGAATTCTCAGTTACGGATTTGTCATCCGTTCTGTCGCTCACACCCATAAACTGACGGCAGACGATTTACGATTTGTCGCTACAACTCAGGAAGGCGCGCAAGCCCTGGAAGGAAAAACGTCGACGGTTAAAGAACATTATCACTCTGTTTATTTGCCGCCGGAATTCCTCAAAGACCCGTCAGACAAAACCGTCATGACGGAGCCGACCAACGGGCACACGCACCAGATTACGCTTGTCGGTCAAGGGAAAGACCGTCAGTACAAGCTCTCGGGCGTGAAAAACATGTTTACCGCCCGAGTCCCGATTTACGGTCGCCTTCGATTCCGGGACACCACCAATTTCGACGTCTCGAAAGGCATCAACGTCGGCGACGAGTGGGAATAACGCAGCTTTATTCAGGGGAACTCGCCGGCGGCTCTGATTTGGAGATTCAATAACATCAAAGAGAGTTCGTTCCCGAACGGGCTTCCGGTCGAAATGACCCTGGGCGTGTTCCGAACGCATAAAGGCAACATTGAACGCGGGATTATGGGCGGCTTGGCTGTCCGCAATCCGGAAACCGGCTTGATGGTCGAAACGCACCTGTTTGAATCCGTTGAATTCAATACAAAACGTCTGCTTGTCCCGCTGAAAATCAAGCCCGCCAGCAGACCCCAGGTTATTTCGTCCAAAACAAAACTGCCAAACGGAAACGTTATTTACGACATTCCTGAAAACAAACTCAATCAGGCGTACGCTCAAAAAGCGGAATTCGACCTGTTCAAAGACCTCGTCAGTTCAGACGGCAGCGTCGAGATCTGGGTTCGCTGTCTGGACCCGATGCAGTATTTCGGAGCGGCAGAGCCTGACCTGTACATTCGCGCCTACGACGCTCCTTTTGCGCTCAACTTCGTAAAAGGGTTCGCGTGCATCTGGCTGGAAATGTTCCTGATTATCGTTTACGGCGTTACGCTCAGCTCGCTGCTGTCCGCGCCGATTGCGATTTTGGGAACGCTGTTCATCATGATTACAGGCGTTTTCCACGAATACGTACTCAAGCTGGCAAACGGGCTGACCGAAGGCGGCGGCGTGTTAGAATCCATGTATCGTTTGCTTCGGCAGGACAACATGATTACCGAGCTTCCAGACAACGTTTTGGGCGACGTGATCAGCATGTCAGACCAGGCAATCAATTACGTTATTGGTTTTGTTGGATATCTGTCGCCGGACTTGAGTCTGTTCGCCTGTTCAGAATACGTTGCCAGCGGCTTTGACATTCCCTGGAATTTAATGACCATTGACGCTCTGACGACTTTGGCGTTCCTGATTCCGCTTTGTATTGTGGGCTACCTTTGCATGAAACTCCGGGAGATTGCAGCATGAACAAAAACGCGTCTTTTAGAAGAAAAATCATATACGTTATCATTTTGGCGGCTTTGCTGTATCCGATGTTCCTTCTCAGCCAGCCTGCCAGTCCGGGGAAAGACGGACAAGCTGGTTCGCCTGGCGGGAAGTTGGCTCAGCTGAGAACGCAGTACGGGCTGGACGAATCCGAACTGGGCGACGTCGACATTATCGCTACGTCGTTTCGTCTGTTCGGGTTGACGCCCATTGCAGACACCATTCTTTGGAACGCTGCAAACAACTACAAAATGAAGAAGGACTGGATCAGCCTTTCCGCGACGCTCAAACAGCTGGCGCGACTGATGCCGCATTACGAATCCGTCTGGCGATTCCAGGGCTGGAACCTTGCCTACAACGTCTCGACGGAGTTCGACGATTATCGTCAGCGTTATCACTGGGTTATCGAGGGGCTGAAGTTCCTCGAAAACGGCGTCAAGATGAACAAAAAGTCGATCCGTTTAACCTGGGACGTCGCCTGGCACACGTCGCAAAAAATCGGCAAGTCAGACGAACGCGTCCAGTTCAGACGTTTATACAAAGCCGACGACGACCTCCACGGGTCGCGCCCGGTCGAGCTGCGGGACTGCTGGCTGGTCGGGAAAGAATGGTATTATAAAGCCGAAGGAATTGTCGAGTCGGGCGTTCCGCTGGGAAAAATCAGCGAAGTGTTGTTCTATTCCAACGCTCCAATGAACCAGATGAACTATTCAGACAATCTGGAAAAAGACGGCCGTTTTGACGAAAAAGTCGAACGCGAATGGAAAAAGGCGCAAGACGAATGGACGGCGTTTGGCAACCGGGAAATTTCAACGTCCCGCGGACTGATTATCAGACTCAACGACCAGGAATTTTTTGCCAACCAGGAAGAACAGCTTACCAAAGAACTGGAAGAGATTCAGCCCGGCTTGCGAGAGGAACTGACCCAGCAAAAGCGTCTAAAGCTTACCCGCGAACAGGCTGCCGCCTACGATAAAGACTGGGTTGACCGCAACGCAGAAGAAATCAACCTCGCCAACGAAGCGGAAGAAATTCTCCGAATTTCCAATACGGAGCTGGCGGAAAGAATGGCGGCGGACAGAATCGAACACGGCAAAGACGTCGCGGCAAAACTCGACAACGCCAAAGAGCAAAGCGTCTGGACGGACCGTTACCGCGACATTGTCAACTTCAAGTATTGGCGTCATCGCGGCGCCTTTGAACAGCTCAAAGACGTCATCGAAGCGCGCCGACTGCTCTATGAAGGCAAAAAAGCCTTCCAGCAGGGAGACTTGACCGTTTCAAAGAGAGACTACGATCAGGCGTTCGCGTTGATTAAAAAGTCCATTGATCTGCCGCAATTCGCCGGTTTGGACGATGAAGACGCATTCCAACTCGACTTCAAAGCCGTCATGGAAACCTACCAGAAAATCCTCGAGCAGCGCAACGAAACGATCGGCGACGACTTTATTCTCCACGACCTGTGGGAGAAGGCGGGGACGCTGTAAAGAGAGGAAATAGGGAATGGGGAATAGGGAATGGGGAATGGGGAATAGGGAATAGAAGTTCGCCTTCGGCGAATTTAAAAAACTACTCCCTACTCCCTACTCCCCACTTCCTGCTCCCTACTCCCTACTCCCTAAAAAAATCATGCACCGCATTTTTATATTTGTAACAGTACTGCTGCTAACCTCCTCTGCCGCTTTTGGCAGGACGTACGTCGTTTCGTCGCCTGACAACAGACTGACGATTGAAGCGACGCTGGAAGACGGACGTTTGAACTACTCTGTTTCCTGGCGCGGGTCTTTGGTTATCTATCGCGGTCAGGTCGGCTTTCACGTTAACGGCTGGGAAAAAGCGCGCGAATGGTATCTTGACTCCGACGCCAATCCGAGAACCGTTACGTTCAATCAGCCGTGGAAGCCCGTTCATGGATACAAGGCGGAATATCCCAACGCCGGTTCTCAGGTTGACATCCCGCTCAGAGCCTATACGGGAGAAAAAATGACGCTTCAGCTGCGAGCGGCTAACGAAGGCGTGGCGTTTCGGTGCATTCTTTCTGAAGGATTTGGCGGCGCGAAAGAATACGAGTTGGACAGGGAGCTGACAACGTTTCCCTTTACCAAGGACTGCAACTGCTTCTTTACCAACGCGCCTCAGGGCGCTTACGACGTCCGCATGATGTCAATGTGTCCGGTCATGCCGCCGGCGGTTGTTGTCGAGATAAAAAAGGACGCCCTTTACGCGGCAATTGCAGAAGCGGGCAGTCTGGAAGACTTCGTTCCTATGACCCTGCGCCCGTCTGCGTCGCGCCGGGGAACTCTGGAAGCCGCGTTCCGAAAAGGAACCGTTCAGGTTTCCGGAGAGCTGACGACGCCTTGGCGCGTAATTATGGTTGCTCAACGTCCCGGCGCGTTTGTGGAAAACGCTTATCTGCTGCAAAATCTCAGTCCGCCTTGCGCGATTGAAGATACGTCGTGGATTCAGGTCGGGAAAGTCGTCAGAAACTCGTCCTGTCAGCGTCCGGATTCCGATAAATGGGTTGATTACAACGCCGCCAATAACTATCAGTTTGTTCATTGGGACACCGGCTGGAATGGCGCGGAATACGACTCTGTTCCGGACCATCCCACAAAAATCGAAGGCGACCGCGATCTGCTGGGCGCGATTCAATACGCTCACAAAAAAGGTCAGAAGTTCTTTCTGTACTGCAATCATAAAGAACTGGAAAATTACCCGCTGGACGAAACGTTCAAAACGTATAAACAATGGGGCGTTGACGGCGTGAAATTCGGATTTGTCAACTGGGAAACCCAGGCAGACATGAAATGGCTGCATCAGGCGATTAAAAAGGCGGCACAATACCAGCTTATGGTCAACGTTCACGACAACTACCGTTCGACAGGCTGGGAGCGGACGTATCCGAACCTGGTTTCCGTGGAAGGAATCGCCGGGAACGAATGTCACGACACGTTTTCTGCCATGCCTCGCAGCCGGATTATTATGGCGTTCGTTCGGCCGATAACCGGGATGGGGGATTTCACTCCGTGCTTTTTGGCTCCGCGAGTCAAATCTCGAGCGTTCCAGCTGGCGTGCGGCGTCATCTTTTTTAATCCGCTGCAAAATCTCCACTGGTACGACAAACCTCTCGATCCAAACCAGACCGAGTATCCAGAACTGTCGTTCTGGTCCGCCATGCCGACGACCTGGGACGACGCGCTCGTTCTGGACGGCGCGCCGGGCGAGTACATAGTCGTAGCGCGCCGCAAAGGGAAAGAGTGGTTTGTCAGCGCCATTACAGACAAAGCCAGAAACGTTGACATCCCGCTCAGTTTTCTTCATTCCCCAATCTCACAGTCCGCATTGGGAGCTGATTATCCAACGTACACAGCCCACATTTACCGCCAGAACCTCAACAAACCGTTAGAGTGCGTTGTGGAAAAGCGGGAAGTGAACTCGTACGATTCGCTTACCGCTTTCATGACCGACGAAGGCGGATTTAACGTCCGCCTCGTGCCGCAAGAGTAATTAGCAATTAGCAAATATCAATTAGCAATTGACGCAAAGCGCTCAACGAAGACCTGCGTAATTCCAGAGCGTTATAATTCTCTGGAATTACGAAAGACGCCCCGATCAGCGCGAAGCGTAATTACTAATTGCTAATTGACAATTGCTAATTATAGCGAATGTCCCATTCTGTCACGCTTGGTTTCCAGGTACGCTTTGTTGTACTCGTTGACGGAGCCGTGGATGGGGATTTGGTCTTGAACGGTAATGCCGAAGCTGCTGTAGATAAAGGCGTCGACCTTTTTGGGGTTGTTGGTCAGAAGTCGAATTTTGTGTATTCCGAGGTCTTTGAGAATCTGTAAGCCGATGCCGTAGTCGCGCAAGTCGGCGGCGTAGCCCAGCGCCAGGTTCGCGTCGACCGTGTCCATGCCCTCGTCCTGCAGATGGTACGCCTTGATTTTTGCCGCCAAGCCGATGCCGCGCCCTTCCTGCGGTAAATAAATCAGCGCGCCAACGCCCTCTTTGGAAATCATTTTGAGCGACTCCTGGAGCTGGTCGCCGCAGTCGCAGCGAAGCGAGCCGAGAATGTCCCCGGTAAAGCACGACGAATGCAATCGAACCAGCGGAGCGTCGACGGAGCTTAAATCGCCGAACACGACCGCAATCGGTTCCTGCGTTTCGTACTTGACGGAAAAGGACATGATCTTTCCCATCCCGAATTTGGTCGGCAGAAACGCTTCCGCTTCCCTCGTAATGAGCTTTTCGCGTTCGCGGCGGTATTTAATCAGAGCGTCAATTGTGATGATTTGCAGTTTGAACTGTTCGGCAAGAGCGAGCAGGTCGTCTCGAGTGGCGCGGTTGCCATCGTCGCCGAGAATTTCAATCAGAACGCCGCAGGGTCGTTTTCCCGCCAGACGAAGCAGGTCGATTGTCGCCTCGGTATGCCCGGCGCGGCGCAAAACGCCGCCCTCTTTGGCGCGAAGCGGGAAAATGTGCCCGGGGCGAACCAAATCGCTGACTTTTGTTTTCGGGTCTGCCAGGGCTGCGATGGTCATCGCCTTTTCCTGAGCGGTAATTCCGGTTCGGGCGTCGCGATGGTCGACGGCGATGGTAAACTGCGTTCCCAAGGGCGCAGTGTTGTTTTGAACCATCTGCGGCAGTTCCAGTTTGTCACAGTCAGCCGGAAGCATCGGAACGCAGGTCTGTCCGCGTCCGTACTTGAGCATGAAGTTGACTTTTTCCGGGGTGATGTCTTCTGCAGAGCCGATAAAATCGCCTTCGTTCTCGCGATTTTCATCGTCCATTACGATTATCAGTTCGCCGCGTTTTAACGCGTCAACGGCTTGGTCTATAGTTGATAGTTTCATCTTTAAACAATAGGTAGTAGTTTAGGCAGTAGGGAGTGGGGAATAGGGAATAGTAATTCGCCTGCGGCGATTTTAAAAAACTACTCCCTACTCCCTATTCCCTACTTTCCTTTCTTTCGGTCCCTCCGTCGGCGCGGCGCTTCTTTGGGAGTAGCGTCTTCTTTCGGTTTCCCGATGTTTTTCAGCGCGTCTCCCCACGACTTGAGAACGTTCATCGGTTCGTCGTCTTCAGGGCGATGCCGCGGCGGCTTTTTGTTCTGATTCGATTTCCAGTTATTGGCTTCTTCCTGGACAAGTTCCTGATCAACCAGTTCCTTGGGCATGAATCGTCGTTCTGCCAGTCCCCATAAAGAGGAGGCGATAAAATAAATGCACAATCCGGCGGCAACCTTAAAGAACATAAATCCCATGAAAAGCATCATGAACGTCATGACTCTCTGCTGCATACGCGCCTGATCGTCTGCCGGCGGCGGCATGAGAACTTTCTGCTGAATCAAAAACAGAGCGATCGTCGCCATCGGCAACAGATTGAAATACGGTCCCAATCCGAACATGCCGTATCCCGACGTTATAAACTGCGGCGCCCAGGACGTCCAGTTAAGAAGCATGTCTGGAGCCGCCAGGTTCGAACAAAACCGGAATCCGGAGCCGAACAGCGCCGCCTGACGCAATTCGACGTCTACCATCAAAGCGCGGTACAGCGCCATAAAAATCGGAAGCTGAATAAACAGAACAAGGCAGCCGGAAAGCGGATTGTAGTTGTGCTTTCGGAACAGTTCCTGCTGCGCTTTCATCTGCTCTTGAGGATCTGAATACTTTTCCTTGATTTTCGCCATTTCCGGCTGAAGCTTCTGCATCTTCAAAGCGCCAATAACCTGCTTTCTGGACAACGGATGCAGCGCCAGTCGAACGACGGCGGTTAAAAGCAGAATCGCAATGCCGTAGTTGGGAATAATCATATAGAACAAATGAAGCAGCCCCACCAGAGGAACGGCAATCCAGCTGAACCATCCGTAATAAATGACGCCGTCAACGCCATAAATTTTCATTAAATCAGGCTTGCGCGGTCCGATAAAAACCGTATACGTCTGCGACGTTTCAGCGCCCGGCGCCAGTTCCGTTTCCTGGCTGTACGCCCGGAAAGAGCAGTTGGTGCGAGTAGGCCATTGAGGATCAACAGACCCAACGCGAAGAGGATGAAGCTTTGCAAACTTGAATCGGGCGTCTTTTGCCTTCTCGGGAATTAAATATGAACCGAAATAGGCAGCGTCAACCCCCGTATACGAAAGCGGCAGATTTTCAACCGGCTTCCATTCGTCTTTGGAAATGTTTTGACAGGAAATCATTTCCGGACGCTTGTTCGCGTCTTCCTTGTAAACCACGTCGCGAAGGCCAACGCCGCTCCAGGTCGTCCAGACTTTATGCGTATACCAGTACCCTTCAAGCGGCAATCCGGTGGGACCGTCCAGCCGATAGGCGGTTTTGCGCGCGTTCTTCCCAACGTTTTTAACGGTAATGGTCATATTGACGTGGTAGCCCGCATTGACGTCCGACGCCTCCGTCTCGATTAATTCAAACGTCTTGTACACTTCCAGACCGTAACGGGGAATCGGGAACTTGAAGACGACTTTTTTCTGACTGGATTCGACGACGTCCCAAACGCCGTTTCTCATTTCGATATTGGGAAGCTCTCGATTCAGATAGCTCTTCAGTTTAGCCTGATTCGCCTGCGAATCCGTCGCCTGTTTTGAAAAAGCCGGGAGAACGTCAGAAACGGATGCGTCGTCAATCTGCTGCATCGTCATCAGGAAAGATAGCGGATTACCCTGCCCGGCGCTTTCAAATTCTTCTGGACGAATCACCGCCATGGGCGTATGTCGCAGCGCCGTTTCCTTGAGTTTAAGCGCCGCTCCGTCTCGATTGACGGTTAAAGTCAGCTTGTCGCCCGGCTTGGTCGACTTCATAAACTCGTTGAACTCTTTACGATTTTTAATGGCTTTATCGTTGCATTTGACGATTTCGTCTCCAACTTGCAGCCCCGCCGCCTGAGCGGGCGTTCCATCCGGAACGACGACAACAACGCATTTGCTCGAAAGAGCGTCTGGCGCGATCTGCGGAGCAGAACCGTCTTTAGAAGCGTCTGCTTGAGTCATAAGAGCTTTTATATCGATAGCAGGCGTGGGAACTTCCGCAAAGACGTTGCCCAGGTATCCCATGTTTTGATAAAGATAGCCCTCTTTATCGAACACGTCCAAATACTTCGGCGAATTGAGTTCTGCATACGCCATCGCCGCCCCTTTGCTGGTAAAGGTAAGCAGCAGCTTGTACTTGCTGGCGCTGTCCATTGACCCCAATGAAACCCACTGTTCCGTTTTCGGCGGCTCCTGTTCTGCAACAGCAGGCGGATTCTCTGAAGCTTGAGCGTCCGCAGGCTGCCCTTCTGTCGGCTGTGATTCTGCAACAGGAGCTGACGATTCCGCGCCGTTCCAGCCTTCTTCTTCTTTAATCGGAACGTTCGACGCCGCTGTCGTTTCCTCTGCAGTTCCCTGCTCTGCTGGAGCCTCCGGTTTGGGAGCAAAAAAATGATTAATAATCCAAAACGTTAAAAGAAAAATAATTAGAAACGTTATTACGGAATTGAGCGGACTGGGCTGATCCTGTCCTGGAGGGGTAATGGCTCTTTGCATATTTAAAATATTTGGATGACTAATTGATTAAGAAAAATTTTTATAACAGGGAATCAGGAGCAAGGATAATAACTCCTCGCTCCTGACTCCTCATTCCTGACGTTACCGTCCTTCTGTCAGTCGTTCCGCCAGGAAATTGTCGAGATCGGAAATCGCGCCAATCTTCGCTGCGGTTGCGCTATAATCGTATTCCAATCGGCGATACGTTACCGTCTGATCTTCAAAAATAACGTAACAGGCGCGATTGTCGTTGTCGCGAGGCTGACCAACTGACCCGACGTTAATCATGTACTTGAAATCGGGCTGAAGCTCGCGAACGTTGTCGAATTCTTCCGGAGTGCGGAATCGATACGGACGTTCCGTGAAGATGCCGGGAACGTGAGTGTGCCCCTGAAACGCGATCCACTGAATTTGAGCGAAGATCTTTTCCAGCTTGCGTTCATGGTACACGTCTTCCGGGAAAACGTATTCATTGAGAGGGTTTCTGGCAGAGCCGTGAACAAAGATCATTTTGTCTTCGACGTAGTTTCGGTTCAGATTCCCGAGAAAATCCCATCGGGCGTCTCGGACGTCAACCGGATCGCAGGGCTTTTGGAGTTCTTCGCGAGTCCAAAAAATCGCCTGTTCCGCGCAAGCGTTGAATCCGTCTGGATTATAAATCGCGCCGTGGTCGTGGTTGCCCATAATGCAAACCGCGCAGGACGAACGAATAATATCCAAACATTCACGAGGGTTGGGTCCGTATCCAACAACGTCGCCCAAACAAATAATGCTGTCCACCTTTTGCTCTTCAATGTCAGCCATAACGGTTGTTAAAGCTTCCAGATTGCTGTGGATATCGCTAATAATGGCTCTTTTCACGGGATTAATCCTTTTGAAACCAAACAATGGGGGGAGACGCGCCAATTCGTCAAGACAAAGAGCGAGGAGTTTTATTGCGATTGCATAACTCTCTACCCCTCGCTCAATGAATTCTGACAAAAAAGCCGCATCTTACTACTCATCTATATTCTATATTATTATAACCAAAATAAAAACTTTGTCAGACCCCCCCTTGCCTTTTTATACAATTTTTAAAAATATAATAACGATTCCGCCGATTGCGCGGTTTACAGAAAAAATAGAGGATTTTGGCGAACTGCGCCGTGAACAATCGCAAAATTTGATTATAATGAATACAATTGCATTCGAAACGACTGAAAAATCCGCCTCCGTGGCGATTTTCGAAAACGAGCGTCTGACTTATTTCGCCCAGTTGCCGCTGGAAATACGTTCCGCACAGTCGCTGGCGCCGGGCTTAAAAAAGGCTCTGACTCAGACCGGCTTGCAACCGACTCAAATTGGGCTCGTCGCCGTCGCTCAAGGTCCCGGCTCGTTTACCGGGCTTCGCGTGGGCGTCGTTTCCGCCAAAACGTTTGCCTGGGCGGTCAACGCTGATATTATCGGCGTCGATTCCATGGAAGTTTGCGCACATCAGGCGCCGCAAAACGTCGAGAAGATTTCCGTCGCCTTCGACTGCCAACGCGGTCAGGTGATTTATCGCAGCTTCG
Source organism: Thermoguttaceae bacterium (assembly GCA_045603865.1). Taxonomy (GTDB): domain Bacteria; phylum Planctomycetota; class Planctomycetia; order Pirellulales; family Thermoguttaceae; genus RUG11551. The sequence goes on along the minus strand of JAZUMX010000623.1, from coordinate 5,165 downwards.
ACCGCGCCGAAGACGGAACCTTCGTCCCAGCCGGCGACGAGAAAACCGTTGTTTGGCGAGATTGGCTGGCGCAAACCGAACCTGATCGATGGCTGTCCGGACCGTACGTCAGCCGAATTGATCCTGCCTTGTTAGAAAACCGGCTCGTTGTCGCTCCTGAACTTCGCTCCCCAACCGCTCAAGGCGTTGGAGAGTTAGCGATTCGTCAGTACGCCGCTGGCAAAAAAGACGTCTTGTGGGATTTACTTCCCCATTACAGCCGACCCGCCGCCGCGGAAGAAAAGAGAATGGTGGCATCCAATAAATAACGGAAACTTCCCCATAGCATATAGACCTGAATATATGAATATCCTCGCCTTCTATCGCCTTGCATGCCGATGGCTCGTCTACTGGACGCTGTTCTTGGGGACGGCGTTGGCAATGACGCTTTTTTGGCGGCGCATGGCAGGCGGGTTCCCGGTTATGAGTTGGCAGCTCCCGCTGGTTATTCTGATATTCGTCTGTTTGTCCGCTTTGTTGCGCGGCGCCGTTTCCGTTGCCTTCAAAGACGAGTCCAAAACCTGTCAACGAATTGGGCTGTTTCTCATTCCCGTCGAACTGCTGTTTTTATGCGGCGTCTGTCGAACGGAAGCCATGCCCGAATTCTACTTGAGCGTTATTATCGCGTTTCTGTTCCATTACGTTTTCTGGTTCTGGGGCGAGGACAATCCGTCATCAAAATCGTCTTCCGCTTCTGAGATAAACGATGCAAAAGAGAACGCCGTCGAAGGCGTGGTCGACGCTGAAGAAGATTTGGAAGAATCTGAAGAAGACTACTTAGAATCGCTCTTCCCCTCCGACGTCTGCCAACAATGGACGCGTCAAACTGGCGCGGAAGGCGAAGACGTTCAGACCGGATGGTTTAGGGTGTCTTTTGCAGCTCATCAAAAACACGCGTCGGTCAACGCCGCGTTCTGCCCGCCGTTCCAGTCCGTACCTGAAACGGAGCTGGAAATAATCGACGGAGCAGAGCTAACCGCCTCCGTAGGCGTCTGTTACCCGCACGGCGCGCGAATCGATCTGACGCTGGCAACCCCCTCGCCGTTAGAGCAAACCGTTCTGATTCGATTCACGGCGAAGTGCTCAAAGTAGCGACGCCTAGCCGCCTACGGTTCCAATTTCTCAATTGCCGCCATGAATTCAATCGGGTAGTCGGTTGCGAAGGACTCAACGCCCAGGTCGATTAGTCCGTAGTACGTTTCCGCCTTGTCGCCGTTTGTCCAGGACAAAGACTGGAAAATAACGCCGTGTTTTTTCATCGTCTCGCCGGCGTGACGCAGGAATTCGCTTGTCGGGCTGTACGGGTCAGGACGACTGAAATCGCAGAACGTATGAATCTGGCAGATGTCGATGCCTTCAAACGACGCCTTGTCGAGCATTTCCAAATACGGAGTGAGTTTCTCAACCGCCGGAACCGGATCTCGGAGCGTCGGAATCCAATGAATCGACTTCGCTTTCGGCGCCGTCTTTTTCCATTCCTTGATGATGTCGTACTTGGACGAGGCGAAAATAATCTGTTCCTGAACGCCGTACGCTTCCGACATTTCCGCCATCAGCTGGGGCGGCATACCCTTTTCGTCGATGTATAACATTCTGTCCGGACGCCCTTTCATACAGGCGAAAACCGACTCCATGGTCGGGATCTTTTCCGTCTTGAACGCTTCGCCCCGGTACTCGCCAATATTGACGTCGCGAATCTGCTCCCAGGTCAGTTCCGCAATGGGCGTCTTCTTCATGGACTCCGGAACGCCGTGAGAACAGCGCGCCAAATCCGCATCGTGACAAGCAATCGCAACCTTGTCCGCAGTGAATCGGGCGTCCGCTTCCGGAATCCCGCCAGACCCCCACGCCCAGAGAAACGTCTCGAGCGTGTTTTCCGGTCGGTAGTTGCCCGCCCCGCGATGAAACTGATTGAGAATGGGTCGCTTTCGTTTCGGAACGTCCTGAACAGCGTCTTCCGCCTTTGCGGACAACGCCCCGTTGACGTCCAGCGCCGCAGCGGTAACGCCCGCCGCCGTCAGAGAAAGAAATTGTCGTCGTATCATGGAAATTTTTATACTTAGGGTTAAAGGAAGGGGTGGATTAGTTTGAACTTTCCTTATATTGTACATAATTCAAAAGTAAAATACAAGAGAGGGGTGGCGCGAAGCTTATAAGCCCCAACGTTTACATGGGTCAGTCCGTTCACGGATTTGACGGATTAGACGGATTTTCATAGATTGGTTAATGGATGTTCGAAGGGTGAAATACCGTATTGCGTAGCCGAAAACGCCCTCTGGATGTTGCCCGTCCCCGGGCGACGACTTGACGGCTTTGCCGTCAAGGAAATGCGGAGACCTCCAGAATCATCGAATTCGGAAAGCCCTCTCTGCTCCGCTGGATCGCGGCTGTGTCAGCCGCCGAAGTAAATCTCACGCAGAGAACGCAAAGAAATGAAAGGCGATAACGAAGCGAGTGAAACGAGCGTAATTACGCTTCCATAACAACTGCGTAGCAGTTGAATATTTCTAGCCGTGGGTTTTAAGCCATGAAACGCGTAATAAACAAAAATACAAGTCTGCCTTGCAAAAAGAAAATTTTAGATTATAATATTATTTGTTGTGTATAATAAATGCAATACAATAGAGAGTTTACTAATTTAATCTAAGGAATGTAAAACTATGAAACGATTGTTGTTATTCGTGATGTTGTTGATTTTTGCAACATCTAACCTGTATGCCAAAAGTCCGAATTTACATGCCAAAAGTCCGAGTTTGCAGAATTCGGATACAACTTGGTATTTCAAATCATGGAAAGAGCTGTTAGCTCAATACAACGCTCTTCTGGAAAACTATGAAGCATCCAGTCCTAAAGCTCAAGAAATGGAAAAGAAAGTTTTTTTGAGCTATAAACGAATGCGCGACGCATATTCGTCTCAGTATACTCGTTGTACAAAAATGTACAAAAAACACATGGACGCAGGCGTCAAAAAAGGCGCTCCAATGGTTAAAGAATTGGAATTGGAAATTGAAAATCTTAGAATCATTGGCAACATGATGAAGTCATCGCTGGACATTGAGCAACAAAAAGAATTATTGAAGTGGATGATCGAAAAAAATCTTCCAGAAACAATTAGGACGGCTTCAATTGATACAAATAAACCAGGGGAACGATTAGTAAAAGAAATTAACGGGGTTGAATTTGCTTTTCGCTGGTGTCCTGCAGGTTCTTTTATGATGGGATCGCCTAAAAAAGAAAATGGTCATTACGATAGAGAACAATTACACAAGGTTACGCTCTCAAAAGGTTTTTGGATGCTGGAAACGCCTGTAACGCAAAAACAGTGGGAGGCGGTTATGCACACAAATCCAAGCATCTTTCAAGGAGATAACTTACCTGTTGAAATGGTAAGTTGGTATGATTGTCAGGATTTTTGCTCTGAATGCCAAAAATTGGGGTTATCTGTTGCCTTACCATCAGAAGCTCAATGGGAATATGCTTGCCGAAGCGGAACCGCAGGAACTCATGCTGGCAATTTAAATGAAATGGGCTGGTATAATCCTAACTCCAACTCTCAAACCCATCCCGTTGGGGCAAAAAAGCCTAACAAGTTTAATTTATATGACATGCATGGCAATGTTTGGGAATGGTGTTATGATGCTTTTGAATGGGATAACAAATCTATGACTAATGGAGAAGCGTTTATTGGAAACAAAAACTCTAATCGCGTTTCTCGCGGAGGTTCCTGGAAAGACGCTCAAAATTTTTGTCGTTCCGCATTTAGGCTTGAACGCAGCGCCGATACGAAGGAAAACAATCAAGGATTTCGTATCATTATTAAACAAGAGTAATCGTTTGGAATGTTATGCTAATTGTCATTGTTCCTTACTAAAGCTTTAAGGAAAGGGGTGTTTGAGGGGAAGAACCTTTTTTCAAAAAACTTTAGTAAGGATAATCAAAGCGACCAACGGGAACGGTTACAATACGTCTCGCGCGGGAGCGAGCGAAGCCGCACAGGCGAAGGGAACTGCGTTTTGTAATGAAAATTTTGTTTATGGCGCTACCCACGTCCAATCAGGAACCGACCTTGTCGGTGCGGATTGGGAGCGGCGCCTCGCCGCCTCATTTCCCTGAATTCCGTTCCCAGAAGACGCCGTCGGAATAGCCCTGGATTTTCGTGTCCTGTTCGGCTTTGTCAAGTCGCGCTAACGCCCAGCAGCAGTACTGCGAGTTAAGTTCAATTCCGCAGTATTTTCTTCCGAGCTTTTTCGCGACGACCGCCGTCGTGCCGCTTCCTAAAAAGGGATCGAAAACCAGGTCGCCGGGTTTGGAGCTGGCGAGAATCAGTTTCGCCAGGAGCTTTTCCGGCTTTTGTGTTGGGTGATCCGTGTTCTCCGGCATTGACCAGTAGGGTATAGAAATATCGTCCCAGAAATTGGACGGATAAGTCATGCGAAACGCGCCGTCGTCCGTCTCTTGCCAGTCTTTCGGTTTGCCGTCGACGCGGTACGGCGCCAGAACTCGGCGTTTCATCTTAACTGCGTCCACGTCAAAATAATACGAATCCGAAACGGTCGCAAACCAGACGTCCTCCGAGCAATTCTTCCAGTTCCGTTTCGCGCCGCGTCCTTTTTCCCGCTGCCAGACGATTCTGTTCTGAACAGTCAAGTATTTGTCGAGTACCGTAAACTCTGCCGTCGAGCATTTCCAGTCGCCGCACAGATAAACAGACGCCGTTGGCTTGAGCGTTTTAATCAGACGCGGAAACCATTCTTCCAAATACTCAATATACGCCTCGTTGTTACGTTTGTTGAACTTCAGCCCGTTGAATTCTTTTGTCAGATTATACGGCGGGTCAATAATCATCAAGTCGACAAAGCGCTCCGGCAACGAGTCGAGAACTTCAAACAGATCACAATTGAAGACGCGATTCTCCATGTCCGGCGCCGTCAGAGGGAACGTCGGAACGTCCAGCCGCTTTTGAAGCTGTGCATACTGTTCTTCCGTCAGAGTCAACGTTTGATTTCTCGGAGCGCGTTTTGGGCTGGGCATGGAATCGTGACAGAGTAAGGTTCAGACTCTTTCGGTCATTACACGCATTGATTGCGAGTCAGCTTTTAGCTATTAGCCTCTAGCTATTAGCTTTT